>NZ_CAJYIS010000012.1 GCF_913775425.1 uncultured Enterococcus sp. | reverse complement strand
CCAATTTCATCTAAACGAATGATCAAGACTTTTCCTTTTTCAAGTTTTACTTCGATTTTTTCACCAACACGCATTCCTTCAAAGAATGTCGGCGTATCTAGTACATGGATATCTGCAAATTGATCATAAGCTTTACGATAATCTAAGAAGACTTGTGGATACATGATGTAGCTTAAGACTTCTTTTTTCGTTGGTGTATAGCCGATCAATTGCGCTAATTCTTGCGCAGTTTCATCAAAATCAACAGCCTTGGCATACACCCCAGGACGATCGTTTAATGGCGTACGCTCTTTTAAAATCACTTTTTGTAAACGTTCAGGGAATCCTCCGACTGGTTGTCCTAGATCACCGCGGAAAAATTGAATGACTGATTCAGGAAAGTCGATGGTATCGCCTTTTTCATAAATCAATTCTTCCGTTAAATCGTTTTGGACCATAAATAAAGCCATATCGCCTACTACTTTTGAAGAAGGCGTTACTTTTACAATATCGCCAAACATCATATTGACATGGTGATACATCGTTTTGATTTCATCCCATTTGTCTTCTAGACCAACAGCTTTTGCTTGTTGCTGTAGATTTGAATATTGTCCACCTGGCATTTCGTGGGCATAAACTTCTGTTTGTGGTACACTCACGCCATTTTCAAATGAATGGTAATATTTACGAACATCTTCCCAATAGTGATTGAGTTGTTGCACTTGTTCAATCTCTAATTTTGGCGCACGTGGCGCATCCAATAACGCAAAGTATAAACTGCTGATACTTGGTTGACTCGTGCTGCTACTCATCGCACTCATCGCGACGTCTACGATATCCACCCCTGCATTCACAGCTTCTGAATACGTCATAATCCCATTCCCACTTGTATCATGTGTATGCAAGTGGATCGGTACAGAAACGGTATCTTTTAATTCACTGATTAAACGATACGCCGCTTGTGGTTTTAATAACCCGGCCATATCTTTGATCGCAATGACATGAGCACCAAGTTGTTCTAATTCTTTTGCTAATGCTTTGTAATATTCGATCGAATATTTGCCACGGGTTGCATCATTGATATCTCCTGTATAACAAATAGTCGCTTCAGCAATTTTTCCTGCATCACGGACAGTTTGAATACTTTTTTCCATTTGTGGTACCCAGTTTAAACTATCGAAAATTCGGAAAACGTCAATTCCTTGAATCGCTGCTTCTTTGATAAATTCTTGGATCACATTATCTGGATAGTTTTGATATCCTACAGCATTTGATCCTCTAAAGAGCATTTGAAGCAAGGTATGAGGCATTTTTTTACGCAATAGACGCAAACGTTCCCATGGATCTTCATTTAAGAAACGATAGGCTACATCAAACGTAGCACCGCCCCACATTTCACTTGAGAATAATTCTGGGATAGCCGCTTCTGTCTCGCTAGCAATAGCCACAAGATCACGTGTACGCATACGTGTTGCTAGTAAACTTTGATGTGCATCTCTAAATGTCGTATCCGTCAATAAGACTTCTTTGGTTTGTAAAACAGCTTGACTCACTGCTTGTGCGCCCTCTTGATCTAATAGTTGCTTAAACGAAGTTCCTTTTTGAGGAACAATCAACTGTTTTGGCATACGTGGAGTGAGATAGAACGCTTTTTTCGTTTTTTCCACTCCAGGAAATCCATTTACTGTAATCTCAGAAATATATTTCATCGTTTTATTTCCGCGGTCGCGCACTGCTGGGAAGACGAATAATTCTTCTGTTTGATCGATAAATGTTGTTTTTGCAAGTCCTGAACGGAACGTTTCATGACCGACAACGTTTGCCATAAACGGAATATTGGTTTTGACACCACGCACCCGAAATTCTTTTAAGCAACGTTGCATTTTTTGGATCGCTGCATCAAACGTTTGAGCATGTGTACAGACTTTTACAAGCAATGAATCAAAATAAGGCGTTACCACAGCGCCCGCGTAAGCATTGCCGACATCTAAACGAATACCAAATCCACCTGGTGAACGATACGTATCGATTTTTCCAGTATCGGGCATGAAATCTTGGATCGGATCTTCTGTCGTTACCCGACATTGGATAGCTACTCCGCGATAGTGGATATCTTTTTGTTGTGGAATTCCGATTTCTTGATGCAACTCTTTTCCTTGTGCTACTAGGATTTGCGTCGTTACGATATCGATATCGGTAATCATTTCTGTGATCGTGTGCTCAACTTGGACACGAGGATTCACTTCGATAAAATAAAATTGATCGCCCTCAACTAAGAATTCTACTGTCCCAGCATTAACATAGGAAACATGTTTCATCAATTGAACGGCTGCTTGACAGATTCTCTCACGTTGAGCATCGTCCATTGAGACACATGGGGCCACTTCGACCACTTTTTGATGGCGACGTTGAACGGAGCAATCTCGTTCAAACAAATGGACGATATTGCCATGTGTATCCCCAATAATTTGGACTTCGATGTGCTTTGGATCTTGAATATATTTTTCGACGTAAATTTCATCGCTACCAAAAGCCGCTTTGGCTTCACTTTTTGCACGTTCATAACCTTCACGAGCTTCTTTTTCAGAGTGTGCCACACGCATTCCGCGTCCGCCGCCACCAAGTGCTGCCTTAATCATGATCGGATACCCAAATTCCGTACCAAAAGCGACCACTTCTTCCACGCCAGAAACAGGACCATCTGTACCTGGAATGGATTGAATCCCTGCAGCAAGTGCTGTTTCTTTTGCTTTGATTTTATCCCCAAAAATATCTAACTGATGAACAGTTGGACCGATAAACACGATACCTTCTTCTTGGCAACGTTTAGCAAAAGCTAAGTTTTCTGATAAAAAACCATATCCGGGATGAATTGCTTGGGCACCTGAATCTTTGGCAATTTGAATGATACTCTCAATATCCAAATAAGCATCAATTGGTTTTTTACCTTCACCAACTAAATAGGCTTCATCCGCTTTAAAGCGATGAACAGAATACTCATCTTCAGCTGCATAAACCCCAACTGTTTGAATACCCAATTCTGCGCACGCACGAAACACACGTACGGCAATTTCACCACGGTTTGCTACAAGAACCTTGTTCATTTAACCACTCCTTCAATCAAAAAACTTTATCTATATCAGCTGCAAACGTTTTTTCTTTTCGTCTGCACTAATATTCAATACAAAACCGATACATACTGAAAACATCAATAAACTCGATCCACCTTGACTCACAAAAGGAAACGTGATCCCGGTCAAAGGAATCACTCCGGTAATGCCGCCAAGATTAATAAAGATCGAAATTAAAAATAGCGATCCAATCCCGATACACATTAATGAATTAAATGGATTCGATGACCGAATGCCAATTAAAAAGATGCGGGCGATCATATATAATAAAAGAGCGAGTAGCAAAATTGCTACAATCAACCCTAATTCCTCAACTAAAATAGCAAAAGCGTAATCTGTCTGCGCTTCACTCAAAAATCCTTTTTTCTGAATACTATTGCCTAAACCACGGCCAAACAATCCACCATTGAACATCGCATAATACCCTTGAACGGCTTGGTGACCTAGCCCATATTCATCACTAAATGGATCTCTGTAAATCAAGAAACGATTCACGACATGACTTGGTAACAGTCCCGATAACAAAGGAACCAACCAAATCGCAATAAAACTGCCGACAAGCATAAAACCTGCTGCACAAAGCGCATATAAATAATTCAATCCACTACCTAAGAGCATCATCACGACAACAAGTAGTAAGACCATCATATTGCCGTAATCGGGATAGAGGGCCAATACAAAAATACTAAATAGTGGCCAGACCAGATGATACGTGTGATAAATCACACGGCTTTCAAAATGCTGGATGATTGGTTGACGATTGGCGATCCGACTAGCTAAAAACCAGATCGTGACGAATTTTAAAAATTCAGCTGGTTGCAAAGTCCCAATTCCAATATTGATCCAACCAAACGACCCATTGACCCTAGGAAAAGCAAACACAATAAACATCAATGGGGTCAAACACGCCAATACGAGTGCGGATAAGCGTTGATTACGTAAGACGGTAGTTTTCATGCGGTAAATCGCAGCCATTAGCAACAAGCTGATGACCCAAAAGAAAAATTGGAGTACAGCTTGCTTGGCTGGATTGATATTATTTTCTAATAATTCATACGAAGTGGTACTATAGACCATCATTAATCCCACAATACATAAAATCAGGTACGGGATCAAGATCGAAAAATCTAATAGATGACGTTTTTTTACTTTGACAGGCAAAGCCTAACCCTCCTTGCCCTCAACATTTTTCTGTTCTGCATATACATCGGTATACAAGACATTTAAATCTTGTTCTAATTGACTTAATAGCTGATGTCCCGTTTGAGTTGAAATCACGCCTAGTGTAGTCGCAAAGGCAATTTGTCGAGATAATCCATACATTTGTGTATCCACAACTTCTTCAAAAGCCTTACATTGTGAAATACATTGACGATTCTGTTGATTTTTAATCAACATCCGAATCCGATCCGCTTCCTGTAATAAAAGCGAATAGGCCATTTCTGGAGTAATAGTTTCCATAAGACTTCCTCCTATCTAATTTCAATATTATAGCATATTTTCAAGGAAAGAATGCATTCTCTTTCAAGTTTTATTTTTCACGATAGAAAAAAGAAGCACAAAAATGTGCTTCTTTGATTTGTTTTATTTACGTTTCTTTTGAGATTTTTCACGCTCGTTTTTGTTTAAGATTTGTTTACGTAAACGAATGTTCTCTGGTGTTACTTCACAGTACTCATCATCGTTTAAGAATTCTAAAGATTCTTCTAACGTTAATTTCTTCGGACGTTTGATGACAGAAGTTTGGTCTTTATTCGCTGAACGAACGTTTGTCATTTGTTTTGCTTTCGTGATGTTTACGGTTAAGTCGTTATCACGAGAGTTTTCCCCAATGATCATCCCTTCGTAAACTTCAGTTGTTGGTTCGACAAAGACTGTTCCACGCTCTTCAATACTCATGATCGAATAAGTCGTTGCTTTACCTGTATCGATCGATACTAAAGCACCGTTATGACGTCCACCAAGTTGACCTTTGATCATTGGTAGATATTGGTCAAACGTGTGGTGCATGATTCCATATCCACGAGTCATTGATAAGAATTCAGTTGTATATCCAATTAATCCACGTGCTGGTGCTAAGAAGATGATGCGTACTTGACCATTTCCTGTATGGATCATATCTTGCATTTCTGCTTTACGTGTTCCTAAAGATTCAATGATTGATCCCATGTATTCTTCAGGTGTATCGATTTGCACACGTTCAAAAGGTTCGCATTTCACGCCATCGATTTCGCGTTCGATTACTTCAGGACGAGATACTTGTAACTCGAATCCTTCACGACGCATGTTTTCGATCAAGATCGACAAATGCAATTCTCCACGTCCAGATACGATCCAAGAATCTGGTCCAAGTGGTTCTACACGTAAAGATACGTCTGTCTGTAATTCAGCCATTAAACGTTCCTCGATTTTACGAGACGTTACCCATTTTCCTTCGCGTCCAGCAAAAGGTGAGTTGTTCACTAAAAATGTCATTTGTAATGTTGGTTCGTCAATGTGTAAGATTGGTAGCGCATCTTGATGGTCAAATGGTGTTACCGTTTCTCCAACGAAGATATCTTCCATACCAGATACGGCAATCAAATCTCCAGCTTTTGCTTCTTGGATTTCTTCACGTTGTAATCCAAAGAAACCAAAGATTTTTGTAACGCGGAAACGTTTTACGGTTCCGTCTAATTTCATTAAAGCTACTTGGTCACCAACACGGATTGTTCCACGGAAGACACGTCCGATACCGATACGACCAACATAGTCATTGTAGTCTAATAAAGACACTTGGAATTGTAATGGCTCATCGCTATTGTCCACTGGTGCTGGAATATGTTCCACGATCGTGTCAAAGATTGGTGCCATTGTTTCTGTTTGATCAGCAGGGTTATCTGATAAACTAGAGGTTCCATTTAATGCTGATGCATAGATAACTGGGAAATCTAATTGCTCATCGTCTGCTCCTAATTCGATAAATAATTCCAACACTTCATCAACTACGTGTTCTGGACGTGCTGATGGTTTGTCGATTTTATTTACAACTACGATTGGGACAACATTTTGTTCCAAAGCTTTTTTCAATACAAAACGTGTTTGAGGCATTGTTCCTTCGTAAGCATCTACGACTAAGACAACTCCATCAACCATTTTCATGATACGTTCTACTTCTCCACCAAAATCGGCATGTCCAGGGGTATCTAAAATGTTGATACGTGTTCCATTGTAGTCTACAGCCGTATTTTTAGCTAAGATTGTAATCCCACGCTCTTGTTCTAGTGCATTTGAATCCATTGCACGTTCTTGTAATTGTGTACGGGCATTTAAAGTCGTAGATTGTTTTAATAATTCATCTACTAAAGTTGTTTTACCATGGTCAACGTGGGCAATAATAGCGACGTTACGAATATCATTTCTATAATTCAATTGTATTAACTCCTTCGATTTTAACATTTACTCAACAAGTCATTATAACAGAAAAATAATCTGAAATATAGTAGAAAGTTTTCATTTTGTTCTAATTTTCTTGTTTTGTCAATGCAATCATTTCTGTATAGGCTTTTTTAGTCCCCGCAATAAAATATTCTCGACCAGAAAATGAGAGTGGTTGCCCATCTAAGCGGCTCATCTTCATCCCAAATGTTTCTAATAACACTCCACCTGCAGCATAATCCCATGGCGATAGATTCGAGATGTACCCAATCCGTTGCCCTAATAACAAAGCACTCAATTCTACTCCTGCGCAACCTAACATTCTAACGCCCATCGCTTGTTGTCCTAAATCACGCGCATGATGAAAATTGGCCGCATACATCCCGGAATTCAAGCCTAATAGACCTTCACTAAGTCCAAGATCTTTTGGTGCATCTATTTTTGTTCCGTTACAATACACACCCTCACTAGGTCCTCCACAAAGCATTTGTTCTTTGACGACATCGTAAATAAATCCTAGTACTGGTCGTTTGTCTTCATAGATGCCCACCATCACACAAAAATTTTCTTGTTCTAGGACAAAATTTAATGTGCCATCGATTGGGTCGATAATATACACTCTACCAGAAAAATCATTGAGTTGATCGCGACCATTTTCTTCTGCCATAATTTTTGCATCAGGATCTTGTGTTAAAATCGCGTCGATCAAAAAACGTTGAATCTCTTTATCCATATTGGTCACAAGGTCTTTGCGATCGGTCTTTGTATCGACTTGAATGTTTGTGTTTGCTGACGCTGCCTTGATTTTTTCACCTGCTTGTCTAAGTAACTGTTCGATATCAGCCATCATATTCATTAACGGCGTACTCCTTTCATCGAAAATTTCCCTGTTTGGAGCGCTTTGGCATGTTTTACAGCGTGATATAAGGAATATCCTGAAGCAGCTTCAAATTCACGTCCTAATTTTCGTTCCTCACCGATTGAACGTACGACCGTTTTAAATGCTTGATATGCTGCTAAAAATTGTTCTACGGTCACATTTTGTTCGTAACTCTTTTCTAAGATTTCCCACATCTTGACGACTTTTACCATTTCAGCTGTCGTCCATTCTAAATCTAGCGGATATTGATACTCTTCCATCGACTCATTCCTTATCTATTTTTAGTCTATGCTTTATTTTACTACAAGTAAAAAAAATAGACCAATCGATTCCTCGATTGGTCTATTTGAAATTACGCGTGAATTGGTAAACCTAATGCTAATTCAGAAGCATCCATCACGATTTCACCTAAAGAAGGGTGAGGGTGGATAGTTAATGCGATATCTTCAGCATTCATACCAGATTCAATCGCAAGCGCTAATTCAGAAATCATATCTGAAGCACTTACACCGGCGATTTGAGCACCGATAATCACATTATCGTCAACAGAAGTCACTAAACGGATAAATCCTTCAGTTCTTCCTAATGATAATGCACGGCCATTTCCAGCAAATGGGAATTTCACTGCTTTTGCTTCGATTCCTGCAGCTTTCGCTTCAGCAATTGTCATTCCAACACTTGCTAATTCAGGATCTGTAAAGGCTACAGCTGGCATTGCTTTGTAATCGATCGCTACTTTTTTACCAGCAATCGCTTCAGCAGCAATTTTTGCTTCATAGCTTGCTTTATGCGCAAGTGCAGCACCAGGTGTGATATCGCCAATTGCGAAAATGTTTTTCACATTTGTACGGCCTTGGTTGTCTACTTGGATTAATCCACGTTCGCCCACTTCAACACCAGCTTGTTCTAAGCCCATGTCATCAGTGTTTGCACGACGACCAACTGTTACCATTACGTAGTCAGCAGTAACAGATTCTTCTTTACCGTCTACTTCGTATTTCACAGTTACGCTATCGCCATTGTCAATGGCTTCTTTAGCCATTGCTTTAGTGACAGTTGTAATGCCTTTTTTCTTGAAGTCCGCTTCAACAAGTTTTACCATGTCTTTTTCGTACGTTGGTAAAATTTGAGGAGAGCCTTCAAGGATGGTTACGTCAGAACCTAGGTTTGCATACGCACTACCTAATTCTGAACCGATAACACCACCACCGATGATCACGAATTTCTTCGGAACTTCAGTCAAGTTCAAACCGCCAGTTGAATCTAGTACGCGGCCGCCAAATTTAAATCCTTTGATTTCGATTGGACGAGAACCTGTTGCGATGATCGCATTGTTGAATGAATACGTTTGAGCAGAATCTGGGTGGATCACACGTAATGTATGGTCATCCACGAAGAATGCTTCTCCTTCGATTACTTCAACTTTATTTTTTTTCAAGAGCATGCTAACACCTGAAGTTAATTTGTTTACTACTCCATTGTTTTTCCAGTCTTGTGTTTTTGTAAAGTCTAAGTTTACATTTTCAGCAGTCACGCCAAACATTTCTGATTCTTTTGCTTCTTGGAAATGATGACCAGCAGAAATCAACGCTTTTGAAGGAATACATCCAACGTTTAAACAAACGCCTCCGATATATTCACGTTCAATGATCGCTACTTTTTGACCCATTTGGGCAGCACGGATGGCAGCTACATAGCCACCAGGTCCTGCTCCAATTACAACTGTATCTAATTCTACAGCGAAATCTCCAACTACCATTTGTTTATCATCCTTCCATTAATAGTAACTCTGGATCTGCTAACAGACGTTTAATGTTGTTCATCGCTTTTTGAGCAGTCGCTCCGTCTACGATACGGTGGTCGAAACTAAATGATAATTTCATCATACGACCAACAACGATTTCGCCTTCTGCATTTACAATTGGTTGTTGAACAATTGTACCTACACCTAAAATCGCAACTTCAGGGTAGTTGATTACTGGTGTGAACCAAGTTCCACCAACTGAACCGATGTTACTGATTGTAATACTTCCGTTACGCATATCTTCAGCAGATAATTTACCTTCTTGTGCTAGACCAGCTTTAGCATTGATTTCATCTGCGATTGCAAATAATCCTTTGCGGTCTGCGTCTTTCACGTTAGGTACATATAATCCGTGATCTGTATCGGTTGCGATACCGATATTGTAGTAATGTTTGAAGACGATCTCTTGAGAAGCGTCGTCGATTGAAGCATTTAAGATCGGGAATTTTTTCACAGTAGCCGTTAATGCTTTGACTACGTATGGTAAGAAAGTTAATTTCGTGCCGTTTGCAGCAGCCACTTCTTTAAATTTCTTACGTTGATCCCATAATTTAGATACTTCTACTTCATCGTGTAATGTCACGTGAGGCGCTGTTTGTTTGCTGTTTACCATTGCTTTGGCAATCGCACGGCGAGTTGGTGTCATTTTTTCACGAGTTTCCATTTCAGCTACGTTTGAAGTAAATGCTTTAGCTGGTGCTGCCGCTTTTTCTTCTTTCGCTTCAGCTTTAGGTGCTTCTTGAGCAGGAGCTGCAGCAGCCGGAGCGCCACCAGCCATAAAGCTTTGGATATCTTCTTTTGTCACGCGACCGTTTTTGCCTGTAGCGACTACTTGTGTAATGTCTACATCGTTTTCACGAGCAAATTGGCGTACAGAAGGCATTGCCAACACGCGTTTGTTTGGATCTTGAGCTGAAACAACTGAAGCATCGCCAGTAGATGCAGCTGCTTTAGGAGCTTCTGCTTGAGCTGGTGCTGCAGCTGGTGCGCTATTGTGGCCTGGTGCGTCGATTTCAACTAACACGTCACCCACGTTTGCTACTGTACCTTCAGCTACCACGATTGTTTTGACAGTACCAGTTACTGGAGAAGGGATCTCTTCCACTGATTTATCGTTTTGTACTTCTAGTAATGTATCATCTTCGTTGATAGTATCGCCAGCTTTAACGAACCATTTTACGATTTCGCCTTCTGCGATTCCTTCACCGATATCAGGTAATTTGAATTGGAAAACACCTTCGCTTGCAGCAGCTTGAGGTTCTGCAGCTGGAGCTTCTGGAGTTTGTTCTTGTGCAGGAGCTGCAGGAGCATCGTCTTCGTGACCAGGTGCGTCGATTTCAACTAACACATCGCCTACGTTTGCTACTGTACCTTCTGATACAAGGATATTTTTTACTGTTCCAGTTACTGGAGAAGGGATTTCTTCAACAGACTTGTCATTTTGTACTTCTAATAACGTGTCGTCTTCGTTGATTGTGTCGCCGACTTTAACGAACCATTTTACGATTTCGCCTTCTGCGATTCCTTCACCGATGTCTGGTAATTTAAATTGAAATGCCATGTTTGCTTTCGTCCTTTCTGATTACCTTAGAAGTTTGCGATTTCTCTTACTTTAGCTTCGATATCTGCTGCGTTTGGTAACCAAGCATTTTCAGCTTGACCAAATGGGAAGACAGTATCTGGAGCAGAAACACGTCCGATTGGTGCTTCTAATGATAAGATCGCACGTTCAGCGATTTCAGATGCCACTTGTGCACCAACGCCGGCTTGTTTTTGCGCTTCTTGAACAACAACAACACGGCCTGTTTTTTCAACAGAGTCAATGATTGTTTTGATATCTAAAGGAGCTACAGTACGCAAGTCGATGATTTCAACACTGATGCCGTCTTTTTCAACTGCTTCAGCCGCTTTGATTGCTTCACGAACCATTGCACCATAAGTGATGATCGATACATCAGAACCTTCACGGGTAACTGCTGCTTGATCTAATGGTACTTCATAAGCTTCTTCTGGCACTTCTTCACGGAAAGAACGGTAAAGTTTCATGTGCTCTAAGAAAACAACTGGATCATTGCTACGGATAGAAGCAATTAATAATCCTTTTGCATCGTATGGATTTGATGGAATTACGACACGGATACCAGGAGATTGAGCGATCAATCCTTCTAAGTTATCTGAGTGTAATTCTGGAGTATGTACCCCACCACCAAATGGTGAACGTACAACGATTGGAAGATTACGTGTGCCACCCATGCGGTAACGAGTACGCGCCATTTGAGCTACAACTTCATCCATTGCTTCGAATACAAAACCGAAGAATTGTAATTCTGGCACTGGACGGAATCCTTCAAGTGCTAAACCGAATGCTAAACCAGCAATACCTGATTCTGCTAATGGTGTATCAAATACGCGGTCTTCGCCGTATTTTTCTTGTAATCCTTCAGTTGCGCGGAAAACTCCACCATTATTACCAACGTCTTCACCAAATACTAGGACGTTTTCGTCATTGCCTAATTCAAGAGCAAGGGCATCAGTGATTGCTTGGATCATTGTTTTTTGTGCCATCTGTTATTTCGACTCCTTCGCTTCGTAGAATTCAATTTGTTCTTTAATTGATTGTGGTTGAACTTCAAACATGCTCTTCAAGAAATCAGAAACTTTTTGTTTTGGAACTTTATCTGCTTCTGCAACAGCTGCTTTGATTTCTTCTTTAGTCGCATCGATGATTTCTTGTTCTTTTTCTTCAGACCAGATTCCTTTTGCTTCTAGGTATTTACGGAAGCGAATCAATGGATCTTTTAATTCCCACTCGTTATCCATGTCTTTTGTACGGTAACGGGTTGGATCATCACCTGAAAGTGTATGTGGACCGTAACGGTAAGTTAATGTTTCGATTAACACAGGACCGTTTCCAGCTACTGACCATTCTCTAGCCATTTTAGAAACAGTGTAAACTGCTAATGGATCCATACCATCTACTTGGATACCAGGGATTCCAGCTGCTACTGCTTTTTGTGCAAGTGTGTGTGCAGCAGATTGTTTTTCACGTGGAGTAGAAATCGCAAATCCATTGTTTTGGATGTAGAATACTGCGTTTGCTTTGTAAGCTCCAGCGAAGTTGATTGCTTCGTAGAAATCTCCTTGTGAAGATCCTCCATCACCAGTATAAGTGATTGCTACGTTTGGTTTGTTACGTTTTTTAAGACCTAAAGCAACACCAGCTGCTTGCACGTATTGTGCACCGATGATGATTTGTGGTGGTAAAGCTTTTAGGCTTTCAGGATATAAGTTTCCGGCAACGTGTCCACGAGACCATAGGAAAGCTTCTTTTAAAGGTAGACCGTGTTGGATCAATTGAGGTACATCACGGTAACCTGGTAATAATACGTCTTCTTTTTCAAAAGCAAAATGACTTGCTAATTGGCTTGCTTCTTGACCAGCAGTTGGTGCGAAGAATCCTAGACGACCTTGGCGGTTCAATGCAGTTGAACGTTCATTTAATACACGAGACCAAACCATACGAGTCATTAAATCTACTAATTCCTCATCACTTAAATCTGGTACTAGAGCTTCATTTACAACATTTCCATCTTGATCCAATGCTTGGTAAGTTGGGAAATCAGCGTTGATATTTTTTAACAAAGCTTCAAAGTCAATTGTTTTTTTCTTTGCCATCTTGTCACACTTTCCTCTCTTAATTCTTCTTGAGAATCTTTCATTATCAAATATAACAGTACACATTTCTGTATTACTGCAAAAATGATTTACATGTATAAATTATCATCTTTAGCAAAATAAGACAAGTAAAATGTTTTTATGACTTTCTTTATTTAATTATTTAATGAGGAAGTAAGCGTATGTCATCTCTACAAAAGTGATTGATTTCACATATTGAAATGATTATAAAAACAGAAAAAATGAACAAATTATAACAGAAATAACAGAACTGTTTCGTATATTTGTGATTACTTGCATTTGTTTTTTTAACGTAAAATGAGATTCATTAAAATTAGACTATAAAAAAGCGCTTTATATTCATAGTGTTTTCTTTTATACTGAACTTACCTTCACCATCAGCTTTCGACACGCACCTCTAGCTAACTTTCACATCTGTATGTGACACAACACAAATTATACTATAACAGAAAAAAGGAGAGCGCCATGTTTCCCATCCGTCAACTATTCACTTCATCGATTTATGACTGTTTCTCTTTTATCGATCACTTATCTCCAGCTGCTTCTGGAACAAATTTAGAACAATTGTGTCTAGATCATCACCTTTCTTTACTTTCAGGTAAGAAAATCATCGAGCAAGCAAACCTTGCAGCAGGCATCCCTTTATTTTTAATCCAGAAAAACCGTCTTTTTATGACAAACATGCCAACTATCACCTATCACGCACAGTATGCATTTGCATTTAAAGAAAAATATGAAATCATGATCTTTAAACAACTCTTGCACCACCCCATCTTGACACAACAAAAATTGGCCGTCCAATATGCTGTAAGCGAAGCAACGATCAGCCGTTTGATGCAATCGATTCAACGCTATTTTTCTGATTTTAAAGACATTCACTTTACTTCTTCCCCAATGTCGTTTTCAGCCACGAAGACCGGAACGATTCAGCGCTTTATTCTCTATCTTTCTCTCACACTAGAAGAACACTTTACAAATGACCGCACCATGGGTTCTTTTGAACAACGATTTGTCGAGCTACTTACGCTATCTCTTAAACAATCAGTACCTGACGCCTCTATTATTGAGAACATGGATTGGTCAACTGAGAATACTTTTTTACCACCGCTTTTTGCTTCACTTGGACTCCCGACTTTTTTACAGTCAACCACCACGATTGCCTTTTATCATTTTTTACAAAGGCGAGTTAATATCCAATCCACTTTTTCAGAGCATCTACTGATCATCAGCGGGTATTTTTTCTTATTATGGACACTCGAGTTGCCATTGTTTCAAGTGTATGATTTTGTCCGTATCCACGAACGATACCAAAGTCCTAATCCGACAAACTGTTCACGTGTACTTGTTCAAGATATGATGTTATCCTTCAATCTTTCTTTACGAGACGATTGTATCTTTTTTTTCGAAGGACTATTTACATGGTATTTCGAAAAGACAGGCTATTACAACTAAAAAAGGATAGAACAAAAGTCTGTCATACTTCCTAAGAAGGAATACACGGTGTTTTATTTAAAAAAATAAGCCGCATCATTCCCAAAATAGGCGATCCTATTATCGGAATGTTACGGCTGATTATTTGAAGCTGCTCATTTCTGTCACAGCCTTCTTTGTTATTAAATCGTATCTCCATTGAAGATCGAATTTTTTACGATCACGTAATCCACTTTACGGATCGCTTCTAAATCTTTTCCACCTGCATAAGAAATTGAAGATTGTAAATCTTGTTGCATCTCAATCAATGTATCTTTTAACGATCCTTTATAAGGCAACCAGATTTTTTTGCCTTCAACATTTTTCTTTTCACCTTTTTGGAACTCAGAAGCTGAGCCAAAATATTCTTTCATTAATACGCCATTTTCTTCGATGGTTTCACCTGGAGATTCTTCATGACCTGCAAAAAGCGAGCCGATCATTACCATCGTTGCACCAAAACGAATCGATTTTGCGATATCTCCATGCGTTCGAATCCCACCATCTGCAATGATTGGCTTACGTGCAGCTTTCGCACACCAACGCACCGCAGCTAATTGCCAACCACCTGTTCCAAACCCTGTTTTAATTTTTGTAATACACACTTTACCAGGTCCGATCCCAACTTTTGTCGCATCAGCTCCAGCATTTTCTAATTCACGGACTGCTTCTGGTGTACCTACATTTCCGGCAATAACAAATGTTTCAGGCAGTCTTGATTTGATGTATTGGATCATGTCAATCACCGCGTTCGAATGCCCATGCGCAATATCAATCGTGATGTAGTCAGGAATCAACTGTTCATTAGCTAGTTGATCAACAAAGGCATATTCTTCAGGTTTGACACCTACACTGATCGAACTAATATATCCTTTTGCTTGCATCTCTTTGACAAATTGGACACGCGCTGCTTCATCAAAACGGTGCATAATATAAAAATAACCATTAGCTGCTAAAAATTCAGCAATTGTTTCATCAATAATTGTTTGCATATTTGCTGGTACAACTGGCATCTTAAATGAATGCTTTCCTAAAGTAACTGTCGTATCGCATTCTGAACGGCTCGTTACAATACATTTATTCGGTACTAATTGGATATCTTCATAATCAAATACTTTCATCTCAAACATAAACATACCTCGCTTATTTATTGTCCGTTTTATCGTGTCCGTACACGCACACTCAACGGTAATAATTTACGCTATTTACGTAAAAAAAACAAGATATGCCAACCTTTTCTTAAACATTATTCGACAATTGTTCGTCTTTTGGCAAATCGATCGCCAATATCGCGACGATAACGTAAATTTGTCCAGTTATTTTTCTCTAACTCTTGATATAACGATGCACGGACTGACGCTAACGATTCTCCTAATTGTTGGGCTACAAAAATACGGCCACCATCTGTATATAACGTTCCTTTTTCTTTACTTAAATTCGAATAGAACACTTGGCTAGTGGGCAATACGATTGTAGGAAACGGCCGTTTTGGTGTTGGCTGTTCTGGATATTCTTCACGCGCGACAACAACGGCTACGCTCGTTTGATTCGAAAAACGCACTTCAGGTACTTCGTGATGAAGGAGCGAGCGAATAATTTGGACCAAACTACTTTCTAATAAAGGCAATACGACCTGTGCTTCTGGATCACCAAAGCGCGTATTAAATTCAATGACATATAACCCTTCTTTCGTTTGCATCATCCCTGCATATAAAATTCCAGTAAATGGCATCCCGTTATTCGCCAGATGCGAAACGACCGGCTGCATGACCGTTTCTACAACTTGCTTTGTGATCGTTTCATTAAATTGCGGCAGCGGTGCATACGCGCCCATTCCACCAGTATTTGGACCTTGGTCATCATCATAGGCTTGCTTGTGGTCTTGAGCTAATACCATCGGATAGATACGTGTTTTGTCAACGAAGGCCATCAGTGTGAATTCTTCTCCTTCTAAATACTGTTCGATGACAACCGTCGTAGCCATTTTGGTAAATAACAGTTCTAAAACCTGACAACTTTCTGTGAAATCCTGACAAATAAATACACCTTTCCCTGAAGCCAACCCATCTGCTTTCAATACAATTGGAAAAGTTTGCGTTTTAAGATACGCTTTTCCTTGTTCAACATTCGTACAAATTTGATAAGGAGCAGTTAAGATCGCCAATTCTTTCATGATGGCTTTTGCAAACGATTTTGAACTTTCTAACTGTGTTGCTTGTTGACTAGGACCAAAAATCAATTGTCCTTTGGCTTTAAAATGATCCACAATCCCAGCTGAGAGTGGTTGTTCAGGACCAACGATCGTAAATTCAACTTGATGCTGTTGCGCAAACGCACTTAATCGTGCAAAATCCATCGCATCAATTGCCACGACTTCGATCCCGGCTTCTGTCATTCCACAATTTCCCGGGCAACAATAGACAGTAGTGACTTGCTGATCTTGAAGTAGCGTTTTTGCAATTGCATGTTCTCG
>NZ_CAJYIS010000011.1 GCF_913775425.1 uncultured Enterococcus sp. | reverse complement strand
GCTTGTTTGATTCTGGTTTCTCTTAATGCATTGGATTCTGCAACTTCCGCATTTTTTTTCACTTCTGCAATTTGGGGACGACCTAATGCATCTAAATAGCCATTCGGGTCACTTACATCTTTGATCGTAAAGGAAACGATCTCCAGACCCATTTTACGTAAATCTGTCGATGCGACTTGTTGGACTTGCTCAGCGAAATCATCACGGTTTTTATAGATTGCTTCAACCGTCATGGTTCCTAAAATCGCACGTAGATGGCCTTCTAGGACTTCGCGTGCTTCATCTTCTAACTCTTCTGTAGACTTACCGAGATATTGTTCGGCTGCCGTCTTGATCGAATCCACACTATTGCCAATTTTTACAAGCACTGTCGCGCTTGCTTTGATTGGCACGCCTTGTTCAGTGTAAACTTCAGGTGTACCAATTTCTAATTTGTGGGTCAAAAGACTCAAAGTATGCGCTTTTTGTACGATTGGAATCACGAAAGTTCCGCTATTTTTTAGAATCTTGATCCCATCTTTTCCTAAAAAAGATCCCGTTACAATCAAGGCCTCATCGGGTTTTCCAATGCGATAACGAATCATTAAAAACGTGATGATCGCAATGATCACTACTACTAGCCAAACAATCGGGTTCGTCAATAAATCGGTAATCATAATGTATTCCCTCTTTCTAAAATTGGATTTGCTCTTACAACACGCGCTACTCCTTCTTGGTCAAATTCAATGATCAACACTTTCGTTCCGACCGAGTATAAAATGTCCGCTTCTTGTTCATCTAATTGAAATAAGCGTGCTGGATATAAACTTTGGTGCTCAGTATCTAACACTTCGCCATATCCTTTCCCTTGGATTTTAAGTGTGATCTCACCTAGATAATAGGTTTTTTCTTCATCAACATTGGATTGATTTTTATCTGTGAGTTTATTGTATAGATACATCCCAGGTGCAAAACATACACTTAATAAAAGATAGGCGAGAAGAATAACGAGTAACAACATTAAAATTTTTAATACAAGTGGGGCTTCTTGAATCGCTTGTATACTTTGATTTATCATGCGTTTCACCTCTTCTCTTTTCATCATATCTTAATTTTTGAACGCTTACAATAATTTTCTAAAAAAAATAGACGATCGCGTGACGCGATCGTCTAGTACAACTTATTTTTCTACTAAAACCTGATCCATTTGTGCTAAAGCATCCAACGCGCGATTTGCTAATGTTTCATAACGCGTTTTTTTGTCGCGAATACGTTCAGGTAATTCTGGGAACAGTCCGAAGTTTGCATTCATCGGTTGAAAATGTTTCCCTGAGGCATGGGTAATGTAGTAAGCCATCGATCCGATTGCCGTTTCTTGTGGAAAGACGACTAATTCTTCTTCTTTCGCTAATTTCGCCGCATTGATCCCGGCAACTAACCCACTTGCTGCGCTCTCAACATACCCTTCAACACCAGTCATTTGGCCTGCAAAAAACAAGTCTTCACGTTTTTTAGATTGATACGTCTGATGCAATAATTCTGGTGAATTCATAAAACTATTGCGATGCATGACACCATAACGTACGATTTCAGCGTTTTCAAGTCCTGGGATCATTTGAAATACGCGTTTTTGTTCGCCCCATTTCAAATGCGTTTGGAATCCAACGATATTATACAGTGAAGCCACGGCATTGTCTTGGCGCAATTGAATGACTGCATATGGACGTTTCCCTGTTTTAGGATCTTCTAATCCAACTGGTTTCATTGGCCCAAACAACATCGTTTTAGGACCACGAGTTGCCATCACTTCGATTGGCATACAGCCTTCAAAGTATTTTTCTTCTTCGAAATCTTTCAATGGTGCGACTTCAGCATTCACAAGTGCTTCACGAAATGCTTCAAATTCTTCTTTTGTCATCGGACAATTTAAATAAGCCGCTTCTCCTTTATTATAACGTGATTTCAAATATACTTTATCCATATCAATGGTGTTTTTATCGATAATCGGAGCAGCCGCATCATAAAAGTAAAACCCATCGGATCCATTGAATGCTTTGATCGCTTGGGCTAGTGGTGCTGAAGTTAGCGGACCAGTAGCCACGATCGTGATCCCTTCTGGAATTTCGGTGATCTCTTCTTCTACTACAGTCACTAAAGGATGTTCTTTTACACGTTTTGTGATCAATTCTGAAAAAGTATCGCGATCAACTGCCAACGCGCCACCGGCTGGGACAGCCGTTTGATCAGCAGACGTGATGATCACTGAATCCAAACGACGCATCTCTTCTTTTAACACACCTACAGCATTGGTTAGGTTATTTCCACGTAATGAGTTGGAACACACTAGTTCAGCAAAATTTGCTGTATGGTGAGCTTCTGTTGATTTTTTTGGACGCATTTCATATAAGCGAACCGGTACCCCCGCTTTTGCGACTTGCCAAGCTGCCTCGCTTCCAGCTAGACCTGCACCGATGACATTTACTGTTTTCATACTGTTTCCCCTTTGTTCATCAAATTATTTTTGTACATCTTCTTCATAATCGCCGGTCGGACACACCACTTGTTTGCCACCTTTGACTTTTTTCTCTACTAAATAATGCGTACATTTTGGACAATCACGTCCAACTGGTTTATCCCAAGAAGTAAACTCACACGTTGGATAGTTCGTACAACCATAAAAAATACGATTTTTCTTCGATTTACGTTCAACGACTTGTCCTTCATGACATACAGGACATGGCACACCGATTTCTTTGACAATCGGTTTGGTATTACGACAGTCTGGAAAATTGCTACATGCATAAAACTTCCCATATTTTCCTAATTTGATAACCATCGGGTGACCACATAATTCACAATCAAAGCCTGCTGGTTCATCTTTGATTTGGATTTTTTCGATTTTTTCTTCTGCTTCTGTCAATTCTTTTTCAAATGGACGATAGAACCGATCGACGATATTGACCCATTCTTCTTTTCCTTCTTCAACATGATCGAGATTTTCTTCCATTTCGGCCGTAAAATGGACATCTACGATTTGTGGGAAGAATTCTTCCACTAAATTATTGACGATTTCTCCTAATTCAGTCGGCTCAAAACGTTTTTGTGCCAATTTAACATAATAACGTCGTTGGATCGTTTCTAGTGTTGGCGCATAGGTCGACGGACGTCCTACCCCATTTTCTTCTAACGTGCGAATTAATGTCGCTTCACTAAAACGCGCTGGTGGTTGCGTGAAATGTTGTTTAGGTTCGATATCGACTGATTTGACAAGATCCCCAACTTCTAGATCTGGTAAGATGTTTTCTTTATCTTCTTTCCCATCATCACGACCTTCGATATAGACTTTCATGAATCCTTGAAACTTGACTTTAGAACCATTCGCAATGAACATTACGTCATTTTGCTCCAACGTAACTTTCATCGTATCCAATATAGCCGGTTTCATTTGGCTAGCAACCAGACGTGACCAAATCAAACTGTATAACTTCATTTGATCTTTATCTAAATATTTTTCTAATGACTGCGGTGTACGCAAGCTACTTGTCGGACGAATCGCTTCATGGGCATCTTGTGAGCCTTGTGCATTGGCTAATTTTTTAGTTGAATGCGCTGCGTATTCTGCTCCATATGTCTCTTCAATAAATCCCGTCACTTCAGCTTTTGCAGAATCAGCGATCCGTTTTGAATCCGTACGCATATACGTAATCAATCCAACTGTCCCTTGTTTTCCAAGAGAGATTCCTTCATACAATTGTTGTGCGACCATCATCGTTTTTCGTGTCCTAAAATTTAATTTACGAGCTGCCTCTTGTTGCATGCTACTTGTCGTAAACGGCGCAGCGGGATTGCGTTTGCGTTCGTTTTTTTCCACTTTTTTCACTTCAAATTCACGTTCGGTCAAACGACTCGTTACCGCTTCAACAGCTGCTTGATCGGCTAGTTTTTGCTTTTTACCTGCGATCCCCCAAAAATTGGCTTTGAATTTTTTACGTGCTTTTAAAAAATTGCCTTCAATCGTCCAATATTCTTCAGGTTTGAACTGGCGAATCTCTTTTTCTCGATCAATAATGATTTTTAAAGCTACCGACTGGACGCGCCCAGCACTCAATCCTTTTTTCACTTTTCGCCACAGAATCGGACTTAGCGAATACCCTACTAAGCGATCTAAGATCCGTCTTGCTTGTTGTGCATCTACACGATCAAGATCGATCGTACGTGGTTCTTTAAACGCAGCTTTGACTGCTTCTTTTGTGATTTCGTTAAAGACCACACGATTTTTTTCTGTCAAATCAAGACCAAGAAGATAGGCTAAATGCCAAGCAATCGCTTCTCCTTCTCTATCCGGGTCACTTGCTAAAAAGACTTTTTGTGCTTTTTTTGCAGCTTTACGTAACTCTTTGATCACATCGCCTTTTCCGCGAATCGAAATATAATGTGGCTCATATTGGTTTTCAACATCGATTCCCATTTTACTCTTAGGTAAATCGCGAATATGGCCGACACTGGCTACTACTTTATAATTTCTTCCTAAGTATTTCTCAATCGTTTTTGCTTTTGCTGGTGATTCTACAATAACTAAATATTTATAGGCCATAAAAATGGCTCCTTCCTAAAAGTTTCTACTATATAATAGGTACTTTTTTGTGTTCCAAATCGTAGCTAATCATATCGAGTAGAAATTTATTTGTCAAGAAGTGAGCAAATTTTTTTCATGATTTTTCTAAATTTTAACGATAAAAGTGAGCTTCTGTAACAATTTGTTGTCCACTTGTCGTGCAGATCGCACCATCTAAAATCAACTCATGGCACCCATGTGACTGACCCGATAAAATATCGCCTGGTACAGCGAATACATCTTTTCCATACTCTAAAGCTAATTGTGCAGTAATCAGTGCTCCACTTCTTTGTTTTGCTTCAATGACACAAAGAGCATCGGCAATTCCTGCGATTATTCGATTGCGCATCGGGAAAAAATAAGGCTTTGGTCGAATTCCTTTTGGATGTTCACTAAGGACTAAATGTGTCTGACACATCTCGTTAAATAACGAAACAGCTTCCTTAGGATAACAATAATCCAAACCACAAGCGACTACACCGATGGTCTTTCCACCTTTTGTTAGAGTTTGATAATGCGCAGCACAGTCGACTCCTTTTGCTAAGCCACTAATGGTGATGATATTTGATTCAATTAATGCTGGAATCATTTGTTGTACGACACGATATGCATACGTCGTCGCTTCTCTAGCTCCGACAATCCCTAGACATTTCGTTGTGCTCAACAACTCGATATCCCCTTTATAAAATAACACACAAGGTGCATCATGGATTTCTTTTAATTGTTTGGGATAACGAGGATCAAAATAGGTGATCCATTGTTGATCGAGGATTTTTAACTCTAGTGCTTCATCTGTCAAACGCGTAAAACTTTCTATAAATTGGTGCTTCGTACGATTTAATTGCGCTATATGGCTGAGCTGATCAGCTGAGTAATTCACTGCTTTATGTTGAACAAGCTGTTTCAAAATTTTACCTTTTCCAGTAATTCCGATTCCTTCGCAATATGTCAAACGCAATAATAGTTGATCATAAGTAGTAAATTGTTTAAATTTTAGCAAAAAAATCCCTCTTTTCCGTAAAGTCGTTACTACTACTTACGTCAAAAGGGATTCAATTAACAATATTTTTTTACTGGTGCAAATGTTTTACGGTGAATGGGCGTAATGCCATAAGTTTCTAACGCCGTTAAATGCTTCGCTGTACCATAGCCCGCATTGTGCTCAAAATCATATTCAGGATAGCGTTGGCTGTAGTCTGACATTTGTTGATCACGAATCGTTTTAGCGACGATACTCGCTGCAGCAATCGAGACGGAACGCGCATCGCCTTTGATAATTTTTTCTTGCGGAATCGCTACATCTAGTTTCATCGCATCGATCAATAAATAGTCTGGTGTAAGCGTTAATTGCTCAATCGCCGCACACATCGCCCGTTTACTCGCCTCATAGATGTTGATTTCATCAATGACTTTAGGCGATACTTCACCGACACCAATCGCTAAGGCACAAGCTTGGATTTGTTCATATAACGCCAAACGCTTGGCTTCACTCAATTTTTTTGAGTCGTCCAGTCCTATGATCCCATGGTTTTCAGGCAAAATCACTGCTGCAGCAACAACGGGTCCAGCCAATGGGCCGCGACCGACTTCATCGATACCTGCAATATACTGGGCGCCCTTTTGACGCGCTTCTTGTTCAAAAACAGACATTTCGATGCATTTTTGAACTAATTGCATATGCTGTTCTTGGCGTTTTTGATACTGTAAACATGCTTGTTGTACGCCTTTACGCGGATCTGCTTTGAATTGACTGATTTCTTGTTCGGATAACCGGTCGACTGTTTTTAGATACGCTTTAATGTCTTTAATCGATTGCATCTAGTTCTCCCTCAATTTCATCGACACGGTCTAACGTAAAGCGACCTAAGCGCTCTTGGCGAATATCAAGTAAGATCCGTTCACTTGCTCGCTCATAATCGTCTCTAAAACCTAATTTTTTTGTAATTTCCATCAGTAACTCAGGAGCTGGCTCTTGTTCCATTTCTTGAGCAAATTTATACCGTGCGCTCAAACGATTCGGATAATACCGGACAAAAAAGTCGATTCCATATAACGCGATGTCATCTAAGTGCAAAAGTTGGTCTTTGATTGCTCCACTCAATGCCAATTTTTTGCCGATCAATTCATCTTCAAATTTCGGCCATAAGATTCCTGGAGTGTCCAAAAGCTCCAGTTCATTGGCTACACGTAACCATTGTTGACCTTTCGTTACACCTGGTTTATTTCCGGTTTGCGCGATTTTTTTCCCGATCAAACGATTCATCAATGTCGATTTCCCGACATTTGGGATCCCAATGACCATCGCACGAATCGCTCTTGGCTGGATACCGCGAGCTTGATCACGTTCGCGTTTTTCTGCTAATACTTTTTTTGCCGTTGCCATAATCGCTTTAACACTAGTGTTTTCTTTGGAATTAATGGCTAAAGCATAGAATCCTTGTGCTTTAAAATAGTGGATCCACTGTTTTGTTTGGACTTCATCTGCTAAATCTGCTTTATTTAATAAAATCATTCGCGGTTTTTGTTGAATGATTTGGTCTAACATCGGATTGCGTGAAGATAACGGTAAGCGTGCATCGACCAATTCGAATACCATATCGACAAATTTTAATTTTTCTGTCACTTCACGTCTTGCTTTGGCCATGTGGCCGGGAAACCATTGGATTGTCATCGTTTAATTCCTCTCACTTTACACTCAT
This sequence comes from uncultured Enterococcus sp., assembly GCF_913775425.1. GTDB lineage: Bacteria > Bacillota > Bacilli > Lactobacillales > Enterococcaceae > Enterococcus_G. The sequence continues at coordinate 125,292 of NZ_CAJYIS010000011.1, read as the reverse complement.
TGGATCCATTTCATCTCACGAATTGGATAATAGACAAAAAAGGCTTTACCAATAATTTGGTCTTCACTGATTGCACCAAATGATCGGCTGTCTTTAGATACTCGGCGATTGTCTCCAATCACAAAATAGCTATCTTTTCCTAGTTTGTCGACATTCATCAATTCTTCTAATGAAAAATCGTTTGTATATGAATTTTGATTTTGATCTTTTGCTTTATTTTCGGCTAGATAAGGTTCTGCCATTTTTTTGCCATCGATATATAATTGATCTTCTTTGTAACTGACTGTTTCACCTGGCAGTCCAATTACGCGTTTGATATACGTATTCCCATCAGCTAACTGAAAGACAACGATATCAAAACGCTTGATTTTTGTAAATTTTTCAACCAATACCCAGTCATTTTGTTTTAACGTTGTATTCATTGAATTTCCTTCGACTGGGATTGGTAGAAATAAAAACCCTCGAACAATCAGTGCAATAAATGCCACTACGACACTATACTTACAAGCTAGCCAAAAATACTCGAGAAGCAATCGTTTCTTCATGTTTATCGGCTCCTATTTTTCCAGCTCCACAAGCGCCCGTTCATACATCGCGTCTTTTTCTTTTAATAAGGTCGCCGCTGCTTCTTGAATTTTTTTAACCGTCTGTGCATCGACAACACCAGTCACACTCAATCCTTGGTCTTGTTGAAATTGTTCAACAGCTGTTTTTGTGGCATCTGTGAATTGTTCCCCAGAAAGATCGCCATACCCTAGACCACTTAAATACGTGTTTAGACTTTTCACAGCTGTCGCACTGACTCCTAGCGATAATTCTTGATCTGTTGGCAATGGTGTGGCGTAAACAAATGCTGGATAGTCGACTTCGATTGTCGGTGTGATGCCTTTTTCATGGATCCAATTTTTATTTGGTGTCAACCATTTTTTGATCGTTAATTTGACTTCACTGCCATCTTGATATTCTGTGATCGTTTGTACAGTTCCTTTACCAAACGTTTTGGTTCCAATCAACGGGATATTCGCCGATTCATTCACAGCACCTGCAAAAATCTCTGAAGCCGAGGCACTACCGCCATCGACAAGTACAACAGTAGGCTCTGTTACTTTGAATCCACCATCTAATTCTTTAGAGGCAACCGTCTTTTGGATAGTGCCATCACGATCTTCTAATTGGACGATGGTTTGACCATCTTTTAAGAACATACTTGCCATATTACTTACTTGATCTAACAGCCCTCCAGGATTTTGGCGCAAATCGATTACAAAAGCAGTTGCACCTTGCTTACGTAAGGATTCGATCGCTTCTTTCAATTCTGTCGCCGTTTTTTCTGCAAAGGTTGTAATTTCGATTTTACCAATTTCAGGATGTTTATCGTCAATGCTGGATGCCACTGAGTATAATGGAATCTTATCACGCGTTAGTGTGACTTTAAATGTATCGTCACCACGTTTTAACGTTAACGTTACATCCGTCCCTTTTTCTCCTCGAACTTGATTTACGATCTCTGTTAACGTCTTATCCGTCGTCTCTTTACCATCTACAGCTAAGATTTGATCTCCCGCTTTTAATCCGGCTTTTTCAGCTGGTGTATCTTTGATCGGCGCTTGTGCGATTTGTGGAATACCATCGATCAAGGTCAACGTCGCACCGATTCCTTCAAAGCTATCAGATAGAGATTGGTTTAGTTCGGTGGCTTCAGGTTTTTCAAGATATGTCGTATACGGATCATCTAAAGCTTCCGTCATTCCCTTTAACGCACCATCAACTAATTTATCCGTATCAACTTTCTTATAGTAATTCGCTTCTAACACATCATAAAGCGCATGTACTTTAGCTAATTCATCTGTACTCGCTACTTGATTTGGCATCAAGGTATTGTTTGTAAAGTGATCCACACTAAACACCACACCACCAGATACAACGGCTGTGAGTAGTAATGAACCTACAAAAAGCTTTTTAGAAATTGGTTTTTTCTGTTTCATAAAGCGGCCTCCAACAGTTCTCATTTTACACTATCTTCCTTATACTACCATGAGAAAAAAAAAAGAAAAAGAGTGGATACTCTTTTTCTGTTATTTCTTATTATGGGCCACATAAAGCTCCCAAATTTCATCGAATAACTGCATACTGGACACATAGTCTGTTTCAAGTTCTAAATATGAAGAAATCTCATCATATTCACAACTTTGTTTAGGGAATTGAGCATCTAAACTCACTGCTTGTGCAAATAAAGACACTGGATCATGTGTCAAGGCGCCACGCAGCGTAAGAACATAGTGATAGAAACTTCTTGTCATCGCCAATTTTCCTCAACAAATTGCGCCCGTTTTGCATGATTGCGTGCAAAGTTTTCAGGATCTTTTTTATAATACTCTTGATGATAGATTTCAGCCGGATAAAAATCTTGCGCCGCTTCGATCGTCGTCACGATCGGATCAGTAAAGCGTTGGCTATTTGCCAAGCGTTCTTTACTCTTTTCTGCGGTGATGCGTTGTTCATCCGTAACATAAAAAATCACAGGACGATAATTATCACCTCGGTCTTCAAATTGACCAAATGCATCCGTGGGGTCAGTTTGTTGCCAATAAACCTCTAATAATGCTTCATAAGAAATCACAGCTGGATCAAAGATGATCTCAACAGCTTCTGTGTGACCTGTTGTATGTTGTTTCACTTGTTCGTACGTTGGGTTTTTAACATGTCCTCCAGTATAGCCAGAGACGACGGAATGAATTCCAGCTTGTTCGTCAAAAGGCTGAACCATACACCAAAAACACCCTCCTGCAAATATTGCGCGTTCCACACACTTCACTCCTATTCTTTAGTTGATGCCGGTAAGTATAAACTAGCTTGGATCACATCGTCAACTAGATCAATCTTTTCTGCTTTAATAAACAATCCATTTTGCATTCTAAATTGATCTAAACGAATCATGACCGTTTTTTCTTTGGCATCGATTTCGATCCATTCTGGTAATTCATAACTGCGTTTGATCAGCTTCATCACTTCACTGATCGGCACCCCTAATGTTCCGATTGAAAGTGATTTAGCTTTTAATTGCACATTGCCATCTTCCATTACATAGGGATCGAAATATAAATAAAAATTGATCGGCACTCCCAATAATTTAAATTCACCCTTTAGCATCGCTTGATCATTTAGCACAAATTCATAATCCAATCCACTTTTCTCACGGTAATCGCCTAAATAAAAATCGATCAATTCGTTGACTTGTGTTTTATTGCTCGAGATATTGACGACTGGTGTTCCATTTCGCTCAACAATAGCTGGTGTTTCTTTCACCGGAAATGGCTTCGTGTCAAGTATCCGACTTGTGATAAATACACCTGTTCCTAAGATCAGTCCGACCAAAACTAAAAAAGCAATTTTCCAATAATTGTGTTGCCTTTTATTTTGATGAGGTATTTGCTTATCTGTTTTTGGTTCCATTTTGCTCACTCCTTTAGTAGCCATTCTGAATGGGTATCGACAATCTCTGTTTTCAATGCTTTACCGATCAGTTGATAGCCCAGTTTATTAGGATGAAATTTATCTGATTCTGATAAGACATTATTTTCGACGACATCTTGTAACACGCTACTTGAAGCGGTACTATTGGTCGTTTGCTTTTCGACAGATTCATCCGTTTGTAACGTTTGACCTTCTGTTCCTTTGTAGATCAAATCATTGATCGGGATAAAGTACATGTTATGTTGTTCTTTGATGGTTTCTTGTGTTGCGTCATTCCAATTATCGACAATCGTCTGCATCTCTTCAATATTCGAAAAATTCAAATAAAAAGGATTGTAAATGCCGATAATATAGACTGGTGCTTGCCCATTAAGTTCCCGAATTTTCGTAAGTAGTGCCGTTACATGCTCTTGATAACTTGCTTGTTGTGTTTTTACTTTTTTGACAGATAATGAAAAGATATTTTGTTGGATCACTTTCATTAAATCATTGCCACCAAAAGACATCGTAATAAAATCAGCAGACTTGATTTTTGCTTGTAATGTGTCATCTTTGTTGATTCTATTTAAGATCTGATCACTTCTTTGTCCAGCGACTCCGGCATTGGTTGCGGTAAAAGATACGGTTTTATATTGTTCTTCTAATGCTTTTTCTAAAATCGACACATATCCACCTTGACCGGTTTGATCTCCAATTCCTTCTGTCAATGAATCCCCGATTGCGACAAACTGGATTGACTTCTTATAAGATTGACTAGCTGTTTGTGTGACAGGCGTTTCTTTGGTCGACTCTTTTGGTATGAGCGCATTTAACCCTAACCAAGTAGCCAGTCCTATGATCAAGATCAATCCGATAATCAAACTAAATTGCGAAAGTTTCTTCATCTATTCACCCCTTGGATTTGAAAGAAAAAACCACAAGAGCACGTCACACCCTTGTAGTTTTTTCTATTATTCACTATAGTACATCATCGCAAATGCACCATTTCCCGTGTGTGTTGCAATGATCGGTGTCGTGTGTAAGATCGGAATATGCATATTGGGAAACATTTGCTCTAATTCAGCTTTGAATTCCAACATTTGTGCATGTTCTCCAGCATAAGAAATCCCGATTTGCTTGACGTGTTCTAGAGCATTTAATTCCTCTTTGAACTGTTTAAAAAATTTCGTATATGTCTTAGCACCTCGACCTTTAACGGTTGGAATCAATTCAGAATCTTTTAATTCCATGACAACGCGAATACTTAAAAAACTAGAAAGCAAGCCAGTCACTCGGCTGATTCGTCCACCTTTGACTAGATTTTCTAAATTTGAAACGCCGATATACAGTTTCGTGTTCTTTAAAATATTTTGAACTACCGCATACGTTTCATCTAAAGAAGCCCCTTCTTTTGCCATTTGTGCCGCACGAATAACGGCAAAAGACAATCCTTGGTCTGTCATATCTGTTTCAACAACCGTTACTTTACTTTTGGTCAATTGACTCGCTTGATGTGCCGCATCTACTGTCCCGCTAAGTGCTCGCGTCATGTGGATCGATAGAATCTCGCTGCCATCTGCACCTAATTCATCATATAATGCGACGAATTCGCCAATTGGCGGTTGGCTAGTCTTCGGTAATTCTTTGGCGTTTGCCATCATCTCCATAAACTGCTCACCAGATAATTGATCGTCATCGGTGTATAGTGTCCCGTCGATCATGACGGATAAGGGTACCACAGAAATAGCTAATTCATCGCGAACGTGCTTTTCCATCGTACACGATGAGTCTGTTACGATCTTAAGTTTTTGCATGCTTTGCTCACTCTCTCTTTAAAAAAAGTCTATTTTCATGTACACTACAGATAGACATAGTTGTGTTTAGTATAACAGACTGCTATGGTTTTTTCATCTATTTTATCATTAAACTGCAAAGGGATGAGGTTCGTGCAACAAACGAAATTTACTAGAAAATACTATATTTTAAATGAAATTTTAAATGCCTGTACACACGGGATCGGCTTTGGCTTAAGTGTTGCTGGATTGGTGCTCTTACTGATCAAAGGAGCCCACCAAGATGCGTTACACGTCGTTTCGTATGCGCTATATGGCTCAATGATGATTTTGTTGTTTCTCTTTTCGACTCTATTCCATAGTTTAATTTTTACTAAAGCAAAAAAAGTATTTCAAGTGTTTGACCATGCTTCCATTTTCTTATTGATCGCAGGAAGTTATACCCCGTTTTGTTTATTAAGCGTAGGTGGTTTATTTGGCTGGATCTTGTTTGGCTTGATTTGGCTTATGGCTTTGGCTGGCATCGTGTATAAATCTTTAACCTTGCACAAAGCACAGCACGTATCAAAAATCTCGACGATCATTTACGTCATTATGGGATGGCTATGTGTGCTTGCAGCTCCACAATTATTGCATTCCTTAGGTACTAGTGGCATGTTGCTTTTATTCTTTGGTGGTGTATCCTATACAGTTGGGGCTGTTTTGTATAGCTTAAAAAATATTCGTTACATGCACGTTGTATGGCACTTATTCGTCATGCTTGGTGCAGCATTAATGTTCTTTTCCGTCTTGTTTTATACATAACAATAACCCGCTTTTCCTATTTAACATTCAGAAAAGCGGGTTATTGTTATTTTTTTTCAAATAATTCAAATGTATGCGCGTAATGGTTTTGTTCATCCACAATCCCAGGGATCGTCTTCGTCAATTGCCAATCGTCCATATTGACACAATCTCTTGGGAACAACACATCACCTGTAAACGTTGCATGGATCATAGTACGATAAAGATGCGTACAGTAAGGTAACATCGAACGAAAAATACCTGTACCACCGATTAAATAGTAGGTCTCTTGATGGTTTTCCATATAGTCTAAAATTTCTGCAGGTGTATGGAAAACCAGTACGTCTTTTGCTTGGTAATGCGGATCTGTCGTCAAGACAATATTGACCCGATTTGGCAAAGCGCGCTCGCCCATCCCTTCAAACGTTTTGCGCCCCATAATGATCGCATGCCCCGTCGTTTGCTCTTTAAAAAACTTCATATCATTTGGCAGTGACCACGGAAGTTTCCCTTCTTTACCAATCACGCCATTTTCATCTTGTGCCCATAGTGCAATTAACATCTTTCTCTCTCCTTTATACCGCAATCGGTGCTTTAATCGCTGGGTGTGGATCATACCCTTCTACTGTAATATCTTGAACATCCAAATCAAAAATCGAAGAGACCTCTTCATTGATGCTAAGTTTGGGGAATGCTTTGATTTCACGTGACAATTGCATTTGCATTTGTTCTAAATGATTACTATACAAGTGGGCATCCCCAATCGTATGGATAAATTCTCCGACTTCTAGACCCGTTTCACGCGCGATCAAGTGCGTCAACAAAGCATAACTAGCGATATTAAAAGGAATTCCTAAGAAGACATCTCCGCTACGTTGGTATAACTGACAACTTAATTTATTCTCGTGAACATAAAATTGAAACATCGTATGACATGGAGGTAAAGCCATCGTTGGGATATCTTCTGGATTCCAAGCAGAAACAATCAAGCGTCTAGAGTCTGGTGTCGTTTTGATCATGTCGATCACGTCTTTGATTTGATCGATCGTCTCATTACGACTCGTCTGCCAATGACGCCATTGATAGCCATAAACTTTCCCTAAATCACCAAATTTCGCTGCAAATGCTTCATCTTCTAGAATTCGTGTGCAAAATAGCTGCAATTCTTTCTGATATTGTGCGTTAAATGCTTCATCGACGAGACAGCGGCGCCCAAAATCGGTCATATCGACGCCAGTATAGTCTTCACTTTCAACATACTTTTTAAATGCCCATTCATCCCAAATATGATTGTTGTGCTCTAATAAATAACGGATATTGGTATCCCCTTTTAAAAACCATAACAATTCACTTTTGATTAAACCAAACGGTACGCGCTTGGTCGTCAATAGTGGAAAACCCTTTGTCAGATCAAAACGCATTTGATACCCAAATACACTTTTTGTTCCTGTACCCGTTCGATCAGATTTTACGTTTCCTTCTTCTAAAATTTTTTGTCCTAGCGCTAAATAAGCTGCCTCCATCATTGTTCCTCCTTGATTAAACAAATTGACTCAAATACTCCCAACGTGCGTAGCGTTCTTCTAGTTGTTCATTTTGTTCATCGATTTGTTTTTGTAACATTTGCAATGCAGTAAAATCCGATCCTTGATGCAACATCTCTTCATTTAACGTCACAAGCTTATCCTCAATCGTTGCGATCTCATCTTCAATTACTTCCCATTCTTTTTGTTCCAGATAACTTAATTTGGTCTTTTCTTTCGTTACAGGCGTAGCGACCGCTTTGACTTCTTTCACTGGTTCATTCGTATCTGTCTTTTTTTGTGCAAGATACTCTTCGATCGTACCAAAATAAGTATCAATATTTGCTTGACCGTTAAAGATGACTAATTTTTCTGCTACCTTATCTAAAAAATAACGGTCATGTGAAACAGTTAAGACCGCACCAGGGAAAGTTTGTAAGTAGTCTTCTAAAATCGTTAGCGTGGCAATATCTAGATCATTTGTTGGCTCATCAAGCAGTAAAACATTTGGTTGTTCAATCAATAATTTTAATAAATACAAACGGCGACGTTCACCACCTGATAATTTAGCGATTTTGCTACCGTGTGTGTGACGTGGAAATAAAAAGCGTTCCAACAGTTCGGTCACACTGATCGTCGTGCCATCTGAACGTTGTACTTCTTCTGCTACTTCTTGTAGGTAGGTGATCATCCGTTTTTCAGGATCGATTGCTTCGGTCTGTTGCGTATAATACGCCAGTCTAACCGTTTCTCCGATACTGATCGTTCCTTGTTGCGGTGTCAAGTATCCACTGATCAGATTGAGTAAGGTCGACTTGCCCGCACCGTTTTCACCCGTGATCCCTAAGCGTTCACGCGCTTGTACAAGTAAAGAAAATCGATCTAAAATTGGTTGGTGCTCGATTTGATACGATACCTCTTTTAACTCAATGACTTTTTTACCTAAACGTGTTGTATCAAAATCCAGTTCAATTGCTTCTTCTTGTGTCCCTTGTTTGAGTGAACCTTTTAATTCATCAAAGCGTTTGATACGCGCTTGTTGTTTGGTCGTACGTGCTTTTGCACCTGCACGCATCCAAGCCAATTCTTGTTTATAAAGCTGTGCGCGTTTACTTTCTTGTTCCTGATCGATACGGTCGCGTTCAGCTCGTTCCACCAAATAGTTTTCATAGTTGCCTTTGTATTCGGTCAGTTCGCCATTAGACAATTCAAACATGCGATTGACGACTCGATCTAAAAAGTAGCGATCATGTGTCACAACAAGCAACGCCCCTTTATACTGTGCTAGATATCCTTCTAACCAGCTAATCGCTTCATAATCTAGATGGTTTGTTGGTTCGTCTAATAACAATAGATCAGGAGCAGTGATTAAGACTTGTGCCAATCCGACACGTTTTTTTTGTCCTCCAGAAAGACTGGCAATCGTCTGCGTTAGATCTGAAAGTCCTACTTGCTGGAGAATGCTTTTTGCTTGTGCATCGATTGTCCACGCATCTAATTCATTCATTCGTTGCTCGGCTTTTGCATATTGTTGTTGCGCAACTTCGTCTACCCCATTTTCACTAAGTCGCGTAAGTGCTTGTTCGTAGATTCGTACAGCATTTAACTGCGGCGTATCTGCTTGAAATACGGCTTCTAAAATCGTTTGTGTTTCATCAAGATCAGGTTCTTGAGCCAAGTAACCGATTTGGTAGTCACTTGGATAAAAGACTGTTTGCTGATCACCATCTCCGCGGTCAATCCCTGCTAGAATTTTCAATAGACTCGATTTTCCCGTACCATTGATCCCAATCAAGCCGATCCGATCTTTTTCATGGATCAAAAAGGATATTTGATCAAAGATCGTTTTTTCACCATATGTTTTATGTAATTGGACGACTTTTAATTCTTTCATCGGACCACTCCTTTTTTTCATCTTGCCTATTTTAACATAGTTTGTAACAACAATCTAAAAAAACTTCTAGATCGTAAAACGATCTAGAAGTTCAACTTAATCCTTAACCTGTTGCAAGGCATACGATTCTAATAAATTCACTTTTTGACGGTATTCGTTTGCCGAAAACAGCGTGATTTTATCAGACCCTTCATACTCATCGATGATCTTACGCTCTAAATAATACCCACGTAAAATCTCTTTCGCATAAGCTGGTTCTTGCTGAACGGTAAACGAAAAAGGTAAGTGTACATGTTGGATTTGCTTTTTCATATCTTCACGACGACGCAAATAATACTGAACGATCGTTGGCTCAAAAATATCTTCTAAAGTCGATAAACTTTGTAAAACCAATTCATTATTTTGTAAGAAGACCTTTCGAACATCCAATACATCTCTTTGGATGATCTCTAAGCGTGTATCTGCTCTGGTACTTTGCCAAAAGCGTTTTGGATGAAGTACAATCCGAAACATCCGCCGCCAGAAGACTAAACTAAAACTAAAAAATGAAAAGACTTGGCGTTTAAATGAAGTTTCATAACGTTTTAGAAAACGAGAATACAAGCGGTATCCATTCATCGAAATTTCACCTTTACGATATGACTCTTCTAGTCCTTCTTGCTCGATTGCTAAAATCAAGGCTTGAATCTCCTGAACTTCTTGTTGCTCTGATTCCGTCATCGATTCGGTATACAATTCCCAAACACGTGAATGGTAATGATCAATCACGGCTTCGATCGCAATGATGTCGGTCTCTTCTAGATCAGCTTGTTCAATATCTTGATGTAAGTTTTCGATTACTTCACTTAAAATGGCGACTTCATTTGGATCAATCGGCTTTTCCGCTTCTCCATCTGAAAGTAATGGCAAAGCAATCATTCCACCCACTAAAGAGACCATAATCACACAAGCCGTTAAAAAGAGCAATAAGGGCCGCTGATCAAAATCCAATCCATTGATGGAGACCGGCAAAATAAAGATCGTGGCTAAACTGACAGTTCCTTTAACGCCACCAAAAGTTAACATTAAAATTTCACGAAACTTCCCTTTTAAGTGCGTAAACCCTTTTGTAAATCCAAAAAATAGCGAGATCCCAATCAAACGGATCAAAATCAAGACGATTGCAATAACTAAAATTACAAATACTAAGTGCATATTTGCATATTCTTGACTTTTCCAAATCGGTGAAAACACTTGTGATAGTTCAATCCCTAAGAATAAAAACACCAATGAATTTAATGTAAAACTGATTGTTTTCCATGTACTATCTGAAATATTTGCTAATTCAGCTTCGAATAACGTTACTTTTCGATAGCCCATCGATTGTAGCACTCCAGCAACTACCGCTGCGATAATTCCTGAAGCATGAAACATTTCAGCTAGTAAATAGGCCACAAAGGGCAAGAGTAACTCGATCAAAAGATACACGATCACATCTTGTGCTGAGATCCGCTCAATCAATTTAATGATACGATTTTTAATCCAAACCACAACAAAACCTGCTACAGCTCCACCAATACTAGAAAGGACTAAGCTCAAAGAGGCATTGATCAAAGAAAATGAGCCGGTGATCAGCGCAGCTACCGCAAATTGAAAGGCAGTTACCCCGGAAGCATCATTTAGCAATCCTTCTCCTTCTAAAATATGCAAAACACGTGGTGGGATTTTTAATCGTTTGGCTAGAGAGCCTACAGCCACGGCATCGGTTGGTCCTAATGCCGCACCAAAGGCAAAACACGCCGCAAGAGGAATTGACGGAAGCAAAGTCTTCAGTGTTAATCCGATAATGACTAACGTTCCGATCACTAATCCAAAGGCTAAAAATAAAATAATTGAAAAATTCTTTAATACTTCTGGTACATCCGCAGCTTCACCTTCTCTAAATAGCAAAGGGGCAATGATCATAATCAAAAAGATTTCAGGTTCAAACGCAATATCGGATGCATACTTTGTCATCCCCAAAAGAATTCCTAAAAAGATCTGTGCTAAAAAAACTGGCACAGTGGGTACCACTTTACTAAAAATATTTGAGAAAGTGATGGCTATGGCTACAATGACGAGTAGCTCGATAATTTCCATAGCATCATCTCCGTTCTTCTTTTTTCTTTACCTCGACCAATAATTTTAAGAAAGCTTCTTTTTTCTCCAAGACTTTCTTTTCCACTTCAGATAGATCTGTCTCATGCTTGCCGTCTAATTCTAACTGTGTGCGTTTTGCTTCTAAACGAACAATATCATGTTTGAGTGACTCTGTACGTCTAAATGTCAACGGATAACGTTTACGTAGACATTCACGCATCGCCTTGCGTTCTTCCAACGTGAGATTCCCATATTTTTCATGTAGTTGTTTCATTTTCACTTCAAATTCCGTTGTCATTTGCGTTTACTCCTTATATCCGATTCAAGTTCTAACAAATACAAAAGTATACTCTCTTTTTGTGAAATTGCAACACTATAATAATAGATCAGAACGGATTGTTTGTCCAATTCTGATCTATCTTTTTTATTTCGCTAAATACATGTCATAATAAGCATCCATGATGTCTTTTGTAATCGAAAGGTTTGGATACGTATGGTTCGTTTGTTTGATTCTTGGAATCATGATCGCCACAGCGATTTCTGGATCTTCTGTTGGTCCATAAACAACCGCATTTAAATTATTTACTGGAATTTCTTGTCCATCTTTATATGCATATGCTTCAGCTGTACCAGTTTTTGCGGAAAGATCCATCTTTGCACTCGCCAAAGGACGAGCAGTTGTAAACGGATCATTTCCATGAACAACATCGTGCATCCCTTGTTGGATAATTGCCATTTCTTCTGGCGTGATCTCAATTTTGTTTAAGACTTTGGTTTCGATTGCTTGTTTGACTTCACCAAGATCACCATTTTCATTGTTTCCATAGATTCCCTCAACAAAGTGTGGCGCCACACGCTCACCACCATTGGCGATCGCGGATACATATTGAGCGAGTTGAATCGGTGTATACGTATCAAACTGTCCAAATGCTAAATCGAGGACTTTCCCGCCATCAAAATTCGCATCGGATAATTCATTGTAAGCAACTTGGCCACCTACAGCCTCTTCAGGCATATCGACTCCTGTTTTCACACCTAATCCATATTGCGCAAATCCTGCACGTAATTCTTCATATGCTGTTTTTTGATCGGCTAACCCTGGAATTTGCAAAGTGCCTCCTTTGTAGTCGATCCCTAATAAACGTAAAGCAATTTGCATCATATACGAGTTTGATGAAATCTCTAACGCTTGAGCGGCATCGATATAACGGTTATTTGAACCATACGGGTTAAATACTGACGCTTTAGCTGGAGATCCGGCTAAATAGATCGGTTGATCGTATAAAGTATTGCTTTCAGGTGTAATGACGCCATGATCAAATCCAGTCGTAATCGTTGCTGCTTTGATTGCAGAACCTGGTTCAAACTGACGTCCAACGAACGTACCAATCGCATCGTCTTGGATCTCAGAAGAGCCTTCTTCGTGATAATATCCAGACACGCCTAAAATCGCTCCTGTTTTAGGATTCATCGCTACCGCATAAATACCATTTGAAAATTCAGCATCACCTGAATCAATCAATTGTTGGTAACCATTTTTGACGATCGTATCAAATTTGTCTTGGAACGCTTCATCAATCGTTAGTTTTAAATTGTCCCCTTTAGAACCTGCGGATAATTCTTTCGTACTTGAAATCGTCCCATTATTGTCAATGGTTACTTCATATTCAGATTTCTTTCCTTGTAACTCACTTTCGTATTGCTTTTCTAAGAAACTCGTTCCAACACGGTCATTTGAAAAATAACCTTTTTTCAAGTATTCTTCAGCTTCTTCTGAAGGTAATCCTTGTTTTGATGTCGACACACGCCCAATAATACTTGCAATCGGATTACTTGCCGTAATGACTTCACGACTCCAATCTGTCCCTGTTGAAATACCTGGTAATTTCGACGCATTCTCTGCTACAATGGCTAACTCTTCATTGCTAACATCTTCATTCTTCACAAAAACAGGTTTCAAGTTTTGTCCGCTGTTTAAACGCGTGAAAATAGTGGCAATTTTTAACTCATTGTCATCAAAATTCAACTGATCGTCTTTGATTTGATCGATCATTAACTGATATTGATCACCACTTGATTTTAACTGATCTTTAGCAGATAATTTTTTTTGTGCTGCTTCTAAGTGTTTTTTATCTGCTAAATAATAGTCTTTTAAATCCCGCTGGCTCAAGTTTTCATCTACTGGCATATCGATCAATTGGTTTAGCTCTTTTGCTAGATCCAACATGTCAGTCGCACTCATATCATTTGTGCGAGTAAACGTAATCGCCGCATTGGCTTGATTGGTCGCCAAAACTTTTCCAGTCGCGTCATAGATCGACCCACGCGGAGTACTTTGTTTGACAGTAGTAACAGTGGCGGATTTGATCTCTTTTTCCCACTTGTCACTATTGACGATTTGTAGATTTCCTAGACGTAAAATCAGCGCCACAAATAGCACAAAAATAATCAAAAATAAAAAATTCAATCGAAATGGAATATGTCCTCGTTTATTTTCTTGCCCTTTCTTGGCGTCATTTAATTTTGTTTTCCATGTGTGCTTTGACAAAAAATCTTTTCTTCTCATTCTTTCAATCCTTCCTAGAAGACCATTCACCTTATTTTATCAAAAAAAAAGACATTCGTACAAAAAACCTGATATATTTTAAAAACTTTCAATTTTTTCTAAATCTGCTTGCAATGTTTCACGAATGACATTCATTATTTTAAAAACACTTTTGAAATAAGCTTTCATGTTTAGAAATTCCGTGAAACATTTTAACACGAAAATAACATGTGGAAAAGGCAGCTGATTATATCAACTGCCTTTTGCCTATTCACCGTATTGAGTTGTCTCTTGTGTAGATACTGTTTCCTCTTCACTCTTTTGCGTGCTTGGATTAGCCGCATCTGATTTTTTACTAAATAGTGTTTCACCAAATGTATATTTAGCAGTATCCGTTTTGGTGTAATCTGTATCGTCATAAAATTGATTTCCGATAAAGCCATTTTCTGAATAGTAATAATCTTCATCAATGATCAACTGCTCATGCGTTGGTAGGTTTAGCTGTTGTTTTAATTCATTTTGGACTTTTAACAACTCATCTACACCCAACACTTGATAATATGTTTCGTTGATGGTTTCACTTTCACCTTGCAATTGCCCTGAACGAATCTTGTCAAATGCTGGCATGTAATTTTTCCCAATCGCTAACATCTCATCCCAAGTCAAATCGGTCAACATATTTTTTTCTACTGCAGCAAGGATTTTTTTGTATTTATTTATGCTATCCATGCTGATAACTTTTTCTAAAATTTTGGTTACGACTTCACGTTGACGACGTTGACGTCCGATATCGCCTTCTGGATCTTCATGACGCATCCGGGCATAAGCCAGACCCGTTTCACCATTTAATTTGATTTTTCCAACGGGTACATGTACACCATCTAAGGTAAAATCGATTTTATTTTCGACCGTAATCCCACCAACTGCATCAATCAAATCACTCAATCCTTGCATGTTGATCGATACATAGTGATCTAGCGGAATATCCAATAATTGTTCTACTGTATCCATCGCCATATCGACACTACCATATGCATATGCATGATTCAATTTATCAAAATATGGTGTATCGTATGGTTCATAGCCGACGATATTCGTCAAAATATCACGGTCTAAACTGACGATCGTCGATTGTTTTTTTTGTGGATTGACCGTAACGACCATCATACTATCCGAACGGCCTTGTTCAGTACGGCCTAAAGCACCGGTATCGATTCCCATCAAAATAATTGAGAAAGGTTCACTTTTTGAAATATCTACTGAGCTATCGCGTAAATCTGATTTACGTGATGGCGCTGTTTTACTGATTCGATTAAATGTATCGCTTGCTGCTCCATACAAATTTGCGGCGTATACAGTACCGATCGTTACTAGTGCAATCAATACACCTAAAACGGATACGGCAATCTTTTGATATGGTTTCATTTTGCACCCCTGTTCTAGTCTACTTTAAATGTCCACTTTTGATTTTGCCATAAGACAAAACAGACTGCAATCGCAAAATGAAAATTCAATTTAATTTAATCTTTTTGTAATAATTTATTGACGTAAAGCAAAATTCCCACCTGTACGCGTCAAATTCGGATTATAAAAAGGATCGTTTTCAATCAGATCGCCCCATTTTTCATACATATAGGCAGTCTCTTTTTCAAATCGTGCTTGCTTTTCTGGGGTATTTTCATATCCGCGAGATTGTGATTCAAAATGGAACAGCTCTACTTCATGCACGAAAAGATTATTGCGACCAAGCGCTTGCTCTCTTAGACAAAGATCGACATCATTAAAGGCTACGGTTAACTCTTCATTGAATCCATTTAACGTAGCAAAATCTTGCGCACGAATCATTAAACACGCCGCTGTAACAGCAGAGTAATTAACGTTGATTTCTAATTTACCGAAATAACCAAAGTCGCCACGCGGGTAAGTATGATGTGGATGCCCTGCAGCGCCTCCCATTCCCAATACGACTCCAGCATGTTGGATCGTATGGTTTGGGTAATACAATTTCGCTCCGACACAACCAATTCGTTCAAATTGCGCAAACGAGACCATTTTACTCATCCAATTTTCCGTGATTACTTCGGTATCGTTATTTAAAAACAACAGATATTTTCCTTTAGCTTCTTTAGCTGCTAAATTATTGATCCGAGAATAATTAAAAGGAATCGGTAGATCAACAACTGTAAATCGGTCTTTTAATACGGTCTGATATTCCTCATAAAGTGTCTTCATGCGTGGATCATCACTACCATTATCTGCTACGACGAGCTCATAGTTTGGATAATTGGTCTTTGCCACGATCGATTCCAAACAACGCTTCATATCTTCATAGCCATTTTTTGTGGGAATAATCACACTGACTAAAGATTCTTCTAAAATCTCATAATGGACATCGAACAATCCATTACCTGCAGCATGGGTCGCTGTCCCTTTAATCTTTCGACGAATCAAAGCATCTTGCACGGCTTTTAAACCAGCGTCAAACGCATACCCTTTCGTCGATTGATCCGCCGCAGTCGAGGTCGGTAAAATCCGCCAGTAATATAAAATTTTGGGTATATGTGCGATCTTTTCAGGAGTTGTTTGCTCCACAAAACGTAACACTAGATCGTAATCTTGTGACCCTTCATATCCCACACGAAACCCTTTGATGTGACGTAAAATTTCAGTACGGTACACCCCTAAATGAGAAATATAGTTTGTACCCAATAATAAATCAGGTGAGTAATCTGGTTTAAAAGCTGGATCGAATCGATTGCCTTGCATGTCGATTTTATCTTCATCACTATAAATCAAATCGAGATCTGGCTGTTCGTTTAATCGTTTGACAACTTCATATAAGGCGATCGGTGCAAGTTCATCATCATTATCCAATAAGGCACAAAACTCACCAGTGGCAATTTCTAATGCTGAGTTCGTCGCTTTAGAGATATGTCCATTTTCTTTGCGATAGACTACTCTAATGCGTGGATCTTGTGCGACAAATTTTTCAAGTAACGGTTTGACCTTCACATCGCTAGAGGCATCATCACTCATGCACAATTCCCAATTTTCATAAAATTGACCTTGTACCGATTGAATACACTTGGTTAACCATTCTTCTTCGACATTATAAACTGGCATCAAAATACTGATTTTTGGTTGATACGAAAATGATGCGATCTCTGCTTGAATGGCCTCGATATCCCAGTTTTCATGAGTTTTTAAAAAAGCTGCGTAATCTTCTGTTTGTAATTTGACTTGTTGTTTTTTCAACCGATTCAATGTGGCCTTCAATCCATTTTTTTGATAATAGCGTACGACTTTTTTAAGCGTTGCAAGTTGCTTTTGCATCGTCGTTTCACGTCCTGGGATCGCTGGATATGCTCCAGTCAATTCGACTGTTTCCACACGTACATGCTCGCCTGATGTAAATTCTAGTTCGATTGGACTTTTAGGCTGCACAATTTCTAATTGAAAACCCGCTTTGATATCACCGCTTAATTTTTGCGCCATGATCACATCGCTACGAGAAAGCATCGTACAGGTAGCACGTTTATGGGATGAACGCACGTTTATGCTTGGGACCGTTTTATGGTCTTTATCCAATGCCCAACCTGTCAGCAAATAACTATTTTGTTTTTTATCTTGTTGAATACTATCAATATAGACAATCAATTCATTTTCAGACATGATTTACTCCTTACTATAATGCATGAGGATTTTGATAAGGATCGTGTAAGTCATCCATCGATGCTTGCCAATCCATCTTGTATGTTTCTTCTGGTTTTGTGCCAATATATACTAAAAGACTATATGGGGTAAAGACAACTTTTTTCCCTAATTGATGGTAGACTTCTGGTCCAATTACTGTATGCGTCGGATCATTAGTTACTGGTGTATCTTTAAGTGCCAGTAGGTCTAATTTTCGCATTGCTACAACATCCATCGTTGCTGTATAGATTTCTCTTGGCAGCACTGAACGGAAATAATATCCGATCGATTCTTTTGTCGTTCCTTGATCCTCAAAAATAACAGCAGGTTTACGCAAGCCAACACCTACGTTTAAGACTTTTTCGTCTGCTAAAATGACTTTCCCTACAACTGCTCCAACATTTTCTTGTCTCAAAGGATTCATCAATTCTTTTAACCACTCTGGATGATACGGTGTCAGCTGTTCATTTAGACACACGATATACTCCCCTTTAGCTTGACTCACACGTTCGTTGATCGTATCGCCTTCAACAAATGAAACGCGTTTATCACTAGTTGGGAAGGCTTGTTGAAATGCTTTGGGAACGAGAATCTCGATATTACTATAGTAAGTTTGCTTTAAGATATCTTCCACCCACAAGCTCACACGCTGATTTTCACCTAATGCTACAATCGACACTAACGGTTCTTCCGCATAGAGATACTCGACTTTATACGCACCATAATGTTTGGTCATCGTGACTTTGGCTTCGATTTCTTTTTGCTTCAATGCTTCTTCAATTGCTCTTTGACCGGCAATATAGGCATATTCTTTACTCTTTGGATCAAAGGCAACTGACGTTTCGACTGTACGCCAATGATAGCAGATCACCGGAATATGATGAACTTTTTTCGCTGCCTGAGTCGCTCGTAATACAAAATCATAATCTTGGCTACCATTAAATTCACTGCGTAAACCACCAACTTGATCAAGCAATGTGCGTTTCACTACAACAAAATGGGTAATATAGTTATGGCCTAGTAACAAGGTTTGATTCCAATTCGGTTTAAAAAACGGATCAAACCGTTTTCCTGAAAGATTTAATTTATCTTCATCCGTATAAATAAACTCATAATCGTGATCTTCATTAATCGCTTTGACCACTTCATATAATGCTTGAGGTGCAAGTTCGTCATCATTGTCCATAAATCCAACATACTCACCTGTTGCCAAGCCAATCGCTGAATTCGTTGCCTCTGAGATGTGTCCATTTTGCTCACGGAAAACCGCTTTGATCCGCGGATCTGATTCAACATATCGTTCAATCAACGGTTTGATTTCAGGTTTTGGTGAGGCATCGTCTGCTAAACATAATTCCCAGTTTTCATAATATTGCTGCGTCAACGAATCAATACATGCACGCAACCATTTTTCTTCGACATTATAAACCGGTACGACTAATGAGATCTTCGGTTTGACAGCAAATGTTTGAATTTCTTGTTTGACTGCTTTTACATCGTATTGCTCGTGTTCTTTGATCCATTTTTCGTATTGATCTGCTTGATCTAAGCGCATTTTACGATTACGCAACACATTACGCAATCCTTGTTGGCGAATCGCGCCTAAAACATACCGCACTTTTTTCGCCCATGGTGTATTGTCCAAATTATGCTTTTGGAATTTCAACGCATAACTTTGTCCTGTTTCTGGGATCGTCACGTCTAGTCCAATTACTTTATCAATTTGTTTGTGATCGATTTCGATCATAAATCCATATTTGACTTCCTTAGGCAAATCAAACATATCATTAACATCTTTGCGATATAACGGCGTCACTAGTGAAAATAACCCTTCAAATAGTGGGACTTGATACGTTAATGGCGCTTTCTCAGAAACAGAATAGCCCCAGCCTTTAATAATAGCTACATTTCGATCTGGATCATTTTCAATCGTCTCTACCATCAACTTAATGTCAGAAAATAGACTTTCATCATATAAATGATACTGTTTCAATGCTTCTTGATGCCATTTTTCAACACCTTGCTTGATTGTCGATTGATCAAATAACGCTGCAGTTTTTGCAATCAATTCTTCTTTTTCTGTTTCTAGCGCTAACAATTCTTTTGCGTGTGTCTCATTTAAACGCGCAATCACGCTTTCTTGTTGGTGTGCATAGTCCAATACACGTGTTTCAAGTTCAGAAAAGCTATTTTGATCGATCATCTTGAAATAAAGCGTCACGTTTTGACCTGCAATTTGATTGCCATCAAAAATAAAATAAGGATTTTCATCAATACCTGTAAAAACATAGGTTTGTTCTGTTTTCCAAACGGCATTTGTTTGAATTGGTCGAATGCGTTTTCCGTCGATCTGCGCGGTAAACTCCATTATCCCATTGCCTTCAAATGGCACGATTTTCAACTGTTCCACTTTAGGATCGATTTGGTGCGTACTCGTTTGGTTTTCTTGTGTTACTTGATTATAAAGTAACGGATGGATTTCTTGTTTCCCCGCAATCGTAAAGGCCAATTGTACGTGATGGATAAAATGAGAGTTGATTGGATTTGCGCGTTTTGGATGAGCGACTGGTGTTAGCGTTAGTGCATAAAAATATTGGTACACTTCACCAAACGGTCTCATTTTAAACGCATAGCGGATTTTTTCGGGTAAATCTTCATAAGTTGTCTGAATTTCATTTTGTCCGACTTGAGAATACGTGAAATCTTCGATTGCAATATGTAAATCAAGTGATGCAAAGACTTTTTCAAAACCGGTTTGTGTGTAAAATGTATTATGCGTATGGTCGAGTAACCCAAATTCGTTCCAATCCAATTGGTTGTTAAACAATCCGATCAATGGTGAATTATGTGCCAGATTTGGGAAACTGATCAGTAGTTGTCCATCTTTTGCTAGCAGCTTTTTAGCAGCATTTAATGCAGCAATAGGATCAACTAGATGTTCTAAAACATCCGCAAAGATAATGGCATCGAATGTTTGATCTTGGAAGTAATCAAACCACTTAAACTCTTCGATATTGCCTAAAAATCCATCTTTTGCAAACTGCATAACAAAATTGTAGAGTTCTTCATCGAACTCTACAATAGATACGTCACATTCTTTTTCTGTAGTTAAATAATTGGTCATCCGGCCATTCCCTGGACCGAATTCTAATACACGACTTTTATCTTTTACTTGTGCGACAATTTTGCCCACACTACTTTGTTCATCGATCGTCATTTCAAAATCATATTTCATTCCTGAACCGATCCTTTCCACTCATGATCTAATACGACAATCCCTTCACCGACGTATTTTCCTGTAATAAACATGGTAATGTATTTGGTTTTATATACAAATGGGACCGTTGCATTTTCTTCAAAGATCGCCACGTCAAAATAATATTCCCCACCTAAAAGAGCCATTTTAGGGTATTCGATATAAAACGTGTTCAACCCTTTTTTCCAAGGAATCTCAGTTTCATCAAGTAAGGTATTCAACCCGCAAACGTATTGATTGTTTACTGTACGAATCGCCACACCTAATACAGGGTGTTTGATCGACGGATCGTTTACCTGATACTCAACTTTGACAAATACTTTACTATCTTGTGTCACTAAATCAATCGGTTGTTGATCTTCATCAAGCAATACTGCCGATTTGACTTCCACAATATCTAAAGCAGAATGTTCTTCAACTGTGCTTTTTTCTCGGTCGACCGTTTTGATCGATTTTTTCTTCAAGAAGTTTTCGTATTCTTCCGTGATCTCCATTGTTTCGCCTTCTGCTTCAACGACTCCATTTTTTAACCAATACACGCGGTCACAAAAACGGCGAACAGCATTGACGTCGTGCGAAACAAATAATACCGTTTTCCCTTGGTTTCGAAACTCAGTAAATTTTTCCATACATTTCAATTGGAACTCCAAATCGCCTACAGCTAATGCTTCATCGACGATCAAGATATCTGGATCGACATTGATGGCCACCGCAAAAGCTAAACGGACAAACATCCCACTTGAATAAGTTTTGACTGGTTGATATAAATGATCCCCAATATCTGCAAAATTGATAATATCTTCTACTTTTTCTTGCATTTGATCACGAGAATACCCTAAAACCATTCCGTTTAAGAAAATATTCTCATATCCACTATACTCAGGATTAAACCCAGAACCCAATTCTAGTAAAGCGGCAATATTGCCCTCGATTTTGACTTCACCTTCAGTTGGAGTCAATACACCTGTGATAATTTTTAAAATGGTCGATTTTCCTGAACCATTTTCTCCAATAAATCCCACCATTTCACCTTGATTGACATGAATATTTACATCATTCAACGCATAAAAGATCTCATGATAACTTTTTCGTTTTGGATGTAAAGCTTCCTTCAAGCGTGCTGTCGGATTTGGATACATATTATAAGTTTTCGTTAAATGATTAATTTCTACTACGCGTTTTTTCATGTTGTGTCTCCTTACAGTACGTCAGAAAAATGAGGTTTCAATCTTCTAAAAATCGTACTTCCTAATATCAATAAGATAAACGTCACTACCCAGAAATAAATCGATAGTGTTGGATTTTGCCAAAACCATGCGCCACCAAAGAATGCGTCACGATACCCTTGTATCACGTAAAAAAGTGGGTTAAGTTTCAAAATAAATTGGATCGTTGGATTTGGAAACTGATTGATACTCCATAATACTGGCGTTCCCCACATCAATGCTTGCATGATGATCGCAATAAATTGATTGACATCTGGGAAGAATGGCTGAATCGAAGCCGTAAACCATGTTAATCCAGTTAAAAAACACATCAACGCAAATAAGTAATAGAAAATTTGCAAGAAATGTAGATTCGGATAAACACCAAATAAAATAGAAGCAATCAAGGCAACTGCAACGAAAAAGCCGTGCATATATAGATTGGATAGCAATTTAGCGGTTGGCAAGATTCGAATATTGAATACGACCTTTTTAACCAAATAGCTGTACTCTCGATACACATTCGTAGCCGATCCTAAAACATCTGAAAAATAAAACCATGGTACGATCCCCGTCATTAAGAATAAAATGAAAGGATATTTACCATCCGTTAATGGCGCTTTCAATCCAATATCAAATACAAACCAATACGTCAGTACAGTCACTAATGGATTGGCAAACGCCCAAAAGATACCTAGTAGCGATCCTGCATAACGAGAACGAAAATCATTTACAGAAAATTGGATCAATAACTTTTTGTTGCGATAAATATCTCTACAAAAATAATACAATTCTTTAAACATTTACATACCTTCCAAATCATTTAAATTTAGTTCTAACGGTTTGATTTTACAGAAGTTTGACTCTATTAGCAAGGTTGGAAAGATAAAAAAAGCCTTTCCTGTATCAATCTATTAAGATTTATTAAGGAATCTTTACAAAAAAAAAAGTCTGTATAGACAGACTTTTATTTTACCGCATACCAAGCGATCCCTTCATCTTTCCACCCTTTTTTCACTAGATTGTTCGTCTCAGTCAAACTTTGAGTATAGTGATGGCTTCCTGCTTTAGCATTTGGATTATAGACACGATAAAGAGGGTGTGTTGCCTCTGTAGCAGAATACCAACCGATTCCTTCATCTTTCCAACCTAATTTAACTAGATGATTTTTTTCGGCAACGGCTAACGTATAATGATGATCACCTGAATCTGGGTTGTATACGCGATAAACAGGTTTTCCAACAGCTGGTGCAATCCAACCGGTCCCTTCATCTTTCCAGCCTAGTTTGACCAAATTATTTTTTTCACTTTGTTGCATCGTGTAAAAATGTTCCCCTGAATTTGGGTTGTATACGCGATACATCGCTAGTGTGACGTTCGTTCCAGAGACCGTAAATTCACTTAACGTTTTCGTTTCTGCTACACCATTTTTACGTGTTACCGTGACTTTCCCAGTGTAAGCTCCAGTTTGATAACCGTGATTTTTGATGTCCATACTCGCTTGATAGCCGCCACTAGTAGCAGTAGTTGCATACGTATGGCTATCGTTTGGTTTATTTTTTGGCTGAATGGTTACGGAAACAGATTGAACCATTGAATTGTCATTCGTTTGAACGTTGATGCTCGCTTGACCTTGTTTTTGTTTCGCCGTATCGATCGTCGTGGTGATTTGTAGTGGTTTTACAGTGAAGGTATCTGCTCCCACCGATCGCATCTTCCCACTTTTCGTTTTCACGTAATGATGCACGTGATATACCCCACTATCTTTATGATTTGTGATAGGTAATTTCGCCGACCAAGTTTTCGTTGCATCATCAAACGTTCCAGGATACCATTTTAAATCATCTTGCCCATTGATCTCGCTCCATACCGCAAACATTACTGAATCAACCATCTGATTGTCTTCTAATTTAAGTTTTGCTTCATATAAAGAGTGGTCTTTTGAAAGCTCGGTTACGCTGTGTGAAACCACTTTATAGTTAAAGGCAAACGTTGGACCATTTCCTGTGGTTTGTGCATATTTTTGCTGGTTATCAACCACTTTGATTTCATAACGGTATGGACCTTCAGAATACCCAAAATCTTGCGCATTAAATGATGCGGTATAGTTTCCTTGAGTATTTGGTGATAATTTTACCGTTTTAACCACTTGTGGACTTTCCGTTGACCAAGCATTCACTTGGATCGTTTGTAGCGATTTTGCGTCTGCTGCTGTAGCGTTAAACGAAATCGAAAATTTTCCGGCTGCATTATCCGTCACAGCTGTTGTCACGTTTTGAATACTCGGACCATCAAATTTCACGTCACTTAATACTTTTGCTGTTTGTTTCGTATTATTGCCTACTGCATAGACATGGACATGAAACGGTTGAGTGAAACTCGCATGATTTTTTGCTTCTATTTTAGCTATATAGCTTCCATCATTTTGCAATGTTGCCTTGTACCACTTAATATCTGACTGATTCGCTGTTGTCCAAACTGGTACATTGATTTCTTTGATTCCACTATTTGCTGTCGCCTTGACACGTACATCAAATGTTTTTTGTGTTTGATTGATATTCTCAATAGCAGTACTTGTGATCACTGGAGCTAATGAAAATTTATCGTACATATAACGCACTAATTCACGATACTCATTCACAGAATAGCCATATTTTGCAAAATATCCGACTGGATCTCCATGATCTGTTCCTCCCAGATAATTTGATACTTCTGCATGACTCCAAAGCGTTCCTGAATTATCGTTGGCCTTTCCACTTGGTGCACTAGGTGTTAGACCAAACTGATCTAGTTTCATCGCCATGTAATACGCATTGTTCATGATCGATTTCATAAACGAGGTACGATTTCCATGTTCGACTAATTCAACATGCATAAAATAACGATTGGCAATTCTTCCAGCTCCCCAAGCACCATAGCTTGGATCATGAATCTCCACGATATTGTTTTCGTCCACAAAGGCATGCACGAATGCATTTTCCCAATGGCTATCCATATAAGCGATTTCACCCCAAATCGTGGAGTTCGGATTTGCTGTTTCATGGATCACGATTCCATTTGGTTTAGCCTGTTCACCAGAATCATCGAGTGTTCGGTAACGAAACAACTCATATTCGCGCCAATTTTTTTGGATTGTTGCAAGCTTAAATGACCCACTTTCAAACTGTTTGATAATTTCTTGGTTCATGCCTGAACTTGCAGTAAAGACCCGACTTTGCATCAATGCTTCACTAGCCGTCCCAGGTAAAATTTTATCTCCCGCTAAATCTTCTTTAGTAGGTTGCTTTGGAAAATAAGGATCTGTAGTATTTTCTGGAATAGTTTCTTCACTAGTCGTTGTCTCACTAGTCGTCGTGTTACTCGTCGTCATTTGGGTGTTTGGTACTGTTTCAGTACTTGTTTCAGTCGTCATTTGATTCACTGAAGTCGAAGGTGTTTCTAAAGATGTACTAGAAGTTATACTTGGTGTCGTTGTCTCAGTTGATTGTGCGGATGTCGTGTTATCTGTTTGGATTGTTTCTTGCGCTTGAATCACTTGAGGTGCCCATAACAAAAAACTGGATAGTAGTATCGCTGACTTTCTGATTTTCATTTTCATGTACTAACTCCCTATGTATGTTTTTTCTAAATGTTCTCTATTATTATCTTAACATATTTCTTTAGATTATCTTATGTGATTTTTAATTTTTTCTTAAAAAAATGGATAGTCTAGAATCAGACTATCCATCCCAACTATTCATAAAGTAGTGATTATTTCATTCCGAAGAACGCAATTCCTTCTGCTTTCCAACCTAGTTTCACTAAACCATTTACTTCATCAGAGTGAACAGTGTATAAGTGAGATCCAGCATCTTTAGCATTTGGATTGAAGACACGGTAAACATTTACTGCTTTATCTTCTGCAGAGTAGAATACAACACCTTCTTTATTCCATCCGTGTGAAGCGACTTCGTTGTACTCTGTTTCATTTGTTGTATAGAAGTGTTCGCCAGAATTTGGATTGTATAGACGGTAAACAGGTTTTCCTTTGCTTGCAGCATTCCAAGCAGTACCTTCAGCAGTCCAACCTAATGATACTACGTGGTCATACTCTTCTTTACTTGCAGTGTATAAATGCTCACCATTGTTTTTGTTGTATGCACGATACAATGGAACTGCAGTCGCAGGGGCTTTTGCTGTGTAAGCTTCTTTGACTTTGTTTAATTCATCCATTGTTTTCGCATCATTGATTTGTTTTACAAATGCTTTTTTCTCAGCAGGAGTTAAGTAAGTTGCTGCCGTAACTTCATTACGAGCAGCTTCTTGTGCTGTTCTTAATGCGATTGCTGCATTGATTTTTGCAACATAGGCTGTTTTATTCGCTTCAACTTTCAATAAGTTCGCATTGTCTTTAGCTAACTCTAAGTTACCAGCGGCAATCATTTTATCGATTTCTTTAATCAATTGTTCGTCAAATTGTTTTGCATTTTGTGCAGTTGCTTTTGCAACAGTTGCTTTCATTGATTCAATTGATTTTGGAGATTGCGCTGTTCCTAATTCAGCAACATATCCTGCTTGTTGTTGTGCGTTTAATGCAGTTAATTCATTGTTGATGATATCTACAGCATTCGCGTAGTATTCTTTAGGATTTGTTGTTTGACTTAAGTTTTGTTGTTTTGCAGCTAAGCTTACTTCTTCTACTTGTTTGATTGTGTTTGCTGCTAAGATTTGCGCTACATAATCCGTTTTTTGTTGATTTGTTAAGTATGGAAGTTTTGTTACTGTAGCAATTGTCGTTTCTTTTTCAGTTTTTAGTGCTTGTGCTTCTGCTTTGATTTTGGCATCAGCAGCTTGCGCGTCTGCAACAACTTTATCGATTTTCGCTTGAGTATCTGCTGCATTGACTTTGCTGTTGTAGTCTGATTTTTGTGCTTCAGTTAAGCTAGACAAGCCATTGATTGTTTTCACTGCAGCAGCTTTTGCATCAGCTAAGACTTTCGCTGCATCTGCTGCTTGTTTATTGGCAGTATTTGTAGTTTCAGCATTCGCTAAGACTTTTTTCACGCCATCTACAGATTTTGCAGCATTGATTTCTTTTACTGCTGCTTCTTTTTCAGATGGTGTTAAATACATGTACGTATCTACTGTTGCTAGACCAACTTTTTTCGCTTGGTTAAGATCTGTTGTTTCTAGACCCATTTTTAAGTTTTCTGCTGCTGCAGTATCGACGATACTATTTACTGCGTCTACAGAAGTGGCAGCATTAATTTGGTTGACATACATTTCTGTATTGTCTAAATATTCAAGTTTGTTCACTGTTTTGACTGCTTCTGCTTTTGTTGATGCCAAGTAGTTTGCTGCATCTTTATCTTTTGCAGCTTTCGCTTGTGCTTGTACGCCAGTTACAGTTGTTTCTTTATTGATCGCATTTGTAAAGGCTGTTTTTTCAGCTGCTGATAAATGTGTGTAAGCATTCACTTCAGCAATCGCTGCAGTACGCGCAGTTCCTAGTGCTGCATTATTCTCTGCTTGTGCTTGTGCAACATATGTGTTAATCGCAGCTTTAGAAGTTGCATTTTCGATCGCATAAACATAGTTTCCACGAGATAATTCTGTGATATTTGGCAAGCTGTTTACTGTAGCTAAACCTTCAGTACGTACTTGTTCGATATCTTTTTTATCGTTGATTGCATTGTTGATTGCGGTTTGGTATTCAGCATTGACTTTGTCTAACTCTGCTTGTGTCGTCGCATTATTCGCTTTTGCGATCAAGTCTTTTTTCACTGCTGTATCCGTAATTGTCGTATTCGTATTGATGGCACCGATTAAGTCTTTTTTGTTTTGTTCAAATTGTGCTTTGTCATGAGCAGCTTTTGCTTCTGCAATCGCTTTTGTCACTTCAGCATCGATTTTTTGAACTTGTGCTGTAGTTGTTGCTTGATTTAATGAAGTTGCAAATTGTGTTTGTTTTTCAGTACTCAACAATTGACCATCAGCTGAAGCTAATTTATTTTGAACAGTCGTTTTCGCTGCAGTGACATCTTCTTGAATCGCTTGATTTGTTAAGCTGTCAATTGTTGTTGCCCATCCAGCATCACTTGCTGTTACTGCATTGATTTGCGCGTTATAGGCATCTTTTCTTGTTTGTGACAAGTAAGTCAACCCGTTAACCGTTGCTACTGCAGCTTGTTTTTTAGTCGCTACATTTGCATTTTGTGCATTCATTGTTTGCGCATTTTTTGTGTTTTGAGCTACCATTGCTTCTTGTGCAGCAACGACTTTGTTAAATGCCGCAAATGTTGTTGCATAGTTGTCTTCTGTATCCGTTACTTTAGTGTCTTTAGCAAATGTTTGTTGTGCCATTTGAACTGTCTGTACAGAAGTTGCGTTATTGTTCATGTAAGAATTAGTCGAGATATTTGTTAATTTTGCTAATTCTTTGTTTGCATTGGCAACTGTTGTGTTTTCAAAATTCATTGCGATATTTGCCGTTACGACATTATATCCATATGTTTGTAATGCGGCATAAACCGCTTCGTTTGTTGTTGCATCGTTAATTGCTTTTTTAGCAGTGTTCATCTGTGTAGCAGACATTGATTCGACTAGGCTGTCTAATTTTTTCAATGAATCTTCTTTAGCTGCTTCTAATGTTTTCACTACTGCAACTGTTGTTTGTGCATCAGTTGTTTGCGCTAGGACTGAAATCGGTGCAGTACCGATCGTACCTAAAATAGTTGCTAATAAGACTGGTGCAACGACCCAATTTTTTTTCGCTTTGTACATTTTGTAAATGCGTTTTGACCCCGTGTTTACCGCTGATAAATTATCTTGGCGAATGTTTTTATTTTTTTTCATCCGAACAAACCTCCATCATTTTTAACTGCATGCTACAAGCAATTTGTAGTACACCATAAATTCTAGGACATGCATTTGTGAATGTCAACGCGGTCGATATACGATTTCTTTATAAAATTTGTTATTTTAAATTTAAAATAGAACGATAAATATGTAAAGACACAAGCTTTTTAAAACTTTATTTGTTTTAAATTTTTTGTAATTATTTAATAATTCATTTATACACAAGCATTTTTATTGATTTTTAAAAAATAATTATTTTATTAAAATTACTGTAATTATTTTAATTTTTTTACATAAAAAAATATGAGATTTTTTTCGATTTTCTCTAATATTTCTCATTAAATAAAAATAAACACAAAATCTAGTAAGTAGATTTTGTGTTTATTTCATCTATTTATTCATTTTTTTGTTCTTTTGTTTCAATTGCATAGTCTGTTCCTTTGATAATATTTTTATTATAAAAGTCAGATTTTTTACTAATTTCGTTAATGTATTTATCTTTTCCAAGTTGTTCCATCAAAGTTTCTCGATCAGAATAAAGATTAGTTCCTAACCCTAAACGATCCCCTTCAATTTTCGCTCCCAAAGCTGCTAGCGTTGTTGGGAACATGTCCGTTGCATTAAATAGGCGGTCTTTATTTGAGTTTTCGACTTCAGTAGGCGAGTTCAAGATGACATTGTAGACACTTCTTTGGTATTCATCCGAAACACTTTGACTGTATTTACGGTCCATCGTTGGGTGATCACCTACGATTATGATCGTTGTATCAGGATAGAAGGGTTGTTCTTTGATCCAATTGACAAACTCAAATACTTGTTGATCAGAATAATGAATCACATTTCGGTATTGATCATTGAATAAGTTTGGTGTCTGGTCAGATGCATAACCATCCTCAAAATGCGTATCTGTTGTTAACATTGTAAAGTTAAACGGTTCGCCCTTATTCGCAAGTTCTGTGATCGAGTCCTTGGCAAACGGGAATAGTTTTTCATCTTCTACTCCCCACCAGACTGAATAATCTTGCGGGATCAATTGCTGTCCTTTGATCCAGAAGTAATCACGAATCTCATATTCGCCATGATTCATAAAATACTTATCCCGACCACCAAAAGATGCAGGTGAACCGATATAAAGCATTTGATTGTAGCCTTCTTCATGTAAGACCTCACCTAAAGCATAGGCTCCAGGCATAAAACTGTCTCCTTTACCACCGTAATCATTGACATCGATTCCACCGCTCGTTCGAAGGGGTAATCCTGAAGTTTGTGCAAACATTGAACTTACCGTTTGGTTTGCTCCAGGGATTGAAATCATACCACCTAATCGATCCGTATTTGAAAAACTCGTACCTTCATTTAACGCATAATTCGTCAAATTAGGGATCAAGCTAGTATCTTCTGCTCCACCAACTTCTTTTGCAGCATACGTGTTTTCCATCGATTCCAAATAAATATAGATCAGATTACGTTTTTTTTCTGGGAATACGATTTCTGTATTTTTCGTATCCACATAAGACTCATCATAAATTTTTGTTTTCTCAAAATAGTATGCTTTGACATCCGCATAACCTAATGCATGAACACCTAAGCCTAATAAGACAAATACATAAATGGCTATCGCTACACTAAGCGATCCGATTCGAAGCAAACGCGCTTTTTTTATCGTTTGTTTTACTAAGACCAATTGAATCAAATACACCATTGGCAAAGCCATCCAAGCAACCAGAAATACACTATTTAGCAGTGGCCCTTTTAAATACGCGAACAAATGGGTATTGTCACTGCCTTCTAAAGGCTGGCTTAGTGTAAATACGATTTGATCAAAGCGTAAGTTCCCAAAATAACTCATGGCCCAGTCACTAGAAAAGAAAAATAGGGTACTGATAAATACACCCAATCCAATCATCAGCAAACTCACGATGCGTTTAACGTTCCATTTAATGTCAACTTTTGGCAATACACTAAAGGCATAGCGCCCAATATACACAATACCAAACATAAAGAAAAATACTAAGCCTACTGCTAATGTATGATTCTCATTTGGCGGGAATGGGATCAACCAACTAATTTTATGCATAAAAGGCAAACCAAAACGTTTCCAAACAAATAAGTTTGTTACAATCTCTGTTAAAAATAACCAACTATATAATAATATTGTTGTAATAGTCCATTTCGGACGTTCAATCCACCACAATAAACCAATACTTAGTAACACTGTAAATAAAATCATTCTCACCTTCTCTTTATAAACTGCCTTATCATTATACTAATTCTGCCCCTTGAACACAATAAAATCTGCTCAACTTAAAAAAACATCAACAAACTTCACAAAAAGTTCGCTGATGTTTTTTTATCGTTTCATAATAACATAAACACGTTCATTATCGACATAAATCGTCCAATAATAATTGTCTACTACTTGTTGCTTCACTGACGTATCAAAATTCGTAAAGTCATACGGAATTAAAGACATTTGGAGATTACTACTTCGCTGTAAGAGCATTAGATTGAACCAACTCATATCTCCATTACGCGGAACGAGTTGTTTTAAGACCGGATAATTGATACTCGTACTTTCTAACAGCGGGCTATCTTTAAACAAATTACTAATCCAAACCTCTTGACGTTCATCCGTCACCGCTAACGCTAGATCGCTCGTTAAACGTTGACTTTGTTGTTCAAATGACTGCTGTTGATAATTGAGTGTACTGGCATACGTGAAGCCAAAACTTGTAAAATAAAAAACCAACGCAACTGGTACGACAGATACCAGACGTCCAACTTTCATTTGACTCGCTTGAGCCACAAGTAAAATGGCAAGACTTGAAAAGACAATACTAATGCCTACGCCATAACGTGGCATAACGGTTACAAGTGGTTCACTAAATACAAGCAAAACGCCATAACTAAAGACGAGTAAGCAGCCTAGATAAACGAAAGTTAGTACCAGTGCCAAGAGTTTATTGATCGTTGTCATTTTAAATACTGTGACCAAAAGACTAATGACCATCACGAGCAAACACAATTGCCATACACGCGCAGAATAATCCCAAATTGTATGGATATAAACGAGACTATTGTGGATAAACGTTGCTGGGATATCTGTCAGTTTAGCGATAGCAACCGTATTGCCACGACTTGCAATCTCTGGATTTAAAGAAGATTCAATAAAAAAGCTGATCAGCGCTAAACTATAAGCACTTGCTGCTAATCCTGTTTTAAAAACAAATGTTTTTACGCTAATGTTTTCAAACAGTACGGCTTTGGCTACCAACGTTAGATAGATACCTAAATAAATTCCAGAAGAAGCTTGATAGGTATTGCACATCAAAAATACACCAATAAAACTCGTGACAAAAAACCAACGCTTATGATTATCCCAAAATAAAAAAGGCAAAATCGAAAAAAGTATACTTAACGCCATATACGGACTATCAAACCGAAAGCTGACCAACTGCAAAGCCCAAGGATTTAAACCAAGAAGACTAGACACGCATACGGTAAGAAACGAGGGACGCTCTCCTGCAACGATGACGACTAAACTAATACTGGCAAGTGTTAAAATCGCTCCACTGATCAAAAACGACATATTTCCAAGATCAGTTAAATGTCTACTTCCTTGAATCATCCAAGAAAACACTTCACTTCCCCAACGAGAATAGCTAGCAGCAAAATCAGTTATCCCGGTATTTTGGCGCAGCACATCATCGATATACGGATAGTCTTTTGTTCCAATCGTTACATAAACGACTTGATATAAAGCAAACAAACTTATAAATTTCCATTTATTTTCTAACCAAAACAGGCGGTTTAAAAGGATCCACTGATTGTCTTTTCGCATGGCTTATCCTTTAAGCATTTGCGCTAAAGCTTCTTGCCAAGTTGGAATCACAAAGCCAGTTGCTTTTGCCTTTGACAGATCCATCACTGAATATTGAGGACGAGTAGCTTTTTGAGGAAATTGATCACTCGTAACGGGTGTCACTTCAACATCAGTATCTTTTAAGATCTCACTAGCAAAATCAAACCAAGTCGCACGATTATCATTTGACAAATGATATACGCCATATTCTGCTTTTTGTGCAACTAAATAGGTCATAAATTCAGCTAAAGTACGTGTCCACGTCGGGCGACCATATTGATCATTTACGACTGTTAATTTAGGATGGCTTTGCGCTAATTTTTGCATCGTAAAGACAAAATTGTGCCCGTATTGTCCAAATACCCAAGACGTACGGATAATATAGTATTTACTAGCATACTCTTTTACTGCTTCTTCACCAGCTAATTTTGTACGACCGTATTCATTTAGTGGATTCGTCTTATCGTCAACGGCATACTCTCCGTCTTTTTTCATTCCATCAAAAACATAATCCGTACTAATATAAACCAACGTTGCGCCAACAGCTTCCGCCGCTTTGGCGACATGCGCTGAACCTGCAACATTCACCAATTCATTGACTTTTTTGCCCTCGTCTTCTGCTTTATCCACTGCAGTGTAAGCTGCACAGTGATAAATCACACTTGGGTTCAACTCTTTGATAAATGCGAGTGTTTTCGCTTCATCTGTAATATCTAATTCACTTGAATCTGTTGAAACATATTCAAGTCCTTGTTCATCTAAAAGGTGACGTAATTCTGTTCCTAATTGTCCATTTCCACCTGTAAGTAAAATCATCTGTTTGACTCCTTTTCATAAAGAAAGGCAGGAAGCTTCCTGCCTTTACTTGTTTTTATTGACCATTTTTGGCATAAGTTGCTTCGACAGCTTCTTTTTCAGCTTTCCAC
Source organism: uncultured Enterococcus sp. (assembly GCF_913775425.1). GTDB lineage: Bacteria > Bacillota > Bacilli > Lactobacillales > Enterococcaceae > Enterococcus_G. Next base: position 91,404 of record NZ_CAJYIS010000011.1, on the reverse strand, counting down.
CAGTCTTCGTTGGCTTCGTACCATTTGATGGTATCGGCAAGTCCTGATTTAAAGTTGGTAAATTCTGGCGTCCAACCTAATTCTTCACGTAATTTTGTTGAATCGATCGCATAACGCAAATCATGTCCTGGACGATCGTTGACGTGATCGTAAGCATCTTTTGGTTGACCCATCAATTCTAAGATCAATTCGATCACAGTTTTATTGTCTTCTTCACCGTCTGCTCCGATCAGATACGTTTCACCGATGCGGCCTTTTGTTAAGATCGCCCAAACAGCTGAAGAATGATCATTTGTATGGATCCAGTCACGAACATTTTTGCCATCGCCATATAACTTCGGACGAATGCCACTTAAGACATTGGTGATTTGGCGTGGAATAAATTTTTCGATATGTTGATAAGGACCATAATTATTTGAACAATTTGAAATTGTCGCTTGTAGGCCAAATGAACGAACCCATGCTTTGACTAATAAATCAGATCCAGCTTTTGTTGAAGAATACGGACTTGATGGATTATAAGGCGTTTGATCCGTAAATTTCTCACCTTCGCCTTCGCCATGTCCTGGTAAATCTTCACGTAATGGAAGATCTCCATATACTTCATCGGTTGATACATGATGGTAACGGACTTGATGGTTACGACACGCTTCAATCAAGGTATACGTTCCAATCAAGTTCGTATGCACAAATGGATAAGGATCTTTTAGAGAGTTATCGTTATGTGACTCTGCTGCATAATGCACTACAGCGTCTGCTTCTTTCACTAACGGTTCGACCACACTCATATCTGCGATATCGCCTACTACAAGCGTTACGCGGTCTTCTGGTAATCCAGCTAAGTTTTCTTTATTGCCTGCATACGTCAATTTATCTAATACTGTGACGTGAACTTCAGGATGGTTGTTTACCACATAATGAACGAAATTAGAGCCGATAAATCCTGCTCCACCGGTTACAATAATCTTTTTCATATAGACTCCTTAAATTTCCCCGTATACAAAGGGATTTTCTGCTTCAAATTCTTTTAATGTTGGATGTTGTTTATCTTTATCTGATAAGACAGCTTTTGTAAGATCCATCGGCCAATCAATAGCTAAATTCGGATCATCAAACGCAATCCCTCCATCAGCTTCTGCATTGTAGTAATTGTCGCATTTGTACATGAAATTCACGTTATCGGTCAACGTCATAAAGCCATGCGCAAATCCTTTAGGAACTAACAATTGACGATGGTTATGTTCAGATAAGATATAGCCTTCCCATTGGCCATAAGTAGGGCTATTTTTGCGAATATCGACGATCACGTCTAAGACTGCACCTGTGACGACACGGATCAATTTCGTTTGGGCTGCTTCCCCTTTTTGGAAATGCAAACCACGGATCACACCAGGTTGAGTGGATAAAGAATGATTATCTTGCACAAAATCATGCGTAATCCCAGCTGCGTGAAAATCTTCTTGTGAATAGCTTTCTGTAAAGAAGCCACGATGATCACCAAACACGGCTGGCTCAATAATTTTCACGTCTTGTAATTTTGTATCCGTTACTTTGATTTTCCCCATCTGCTTACTCCTCAATCAATCGCAATAAGTATTGACCGTATTGATTTTTCTTCAACGGCTGTGCGAGTTCTTTCAATTCTTCTTTAGTAATGTAGCCCATACGATAAGAAATTTCTTCTAAACAAGCCACTTTTAGATTTTGACGTTTTTCGATCGTTTCAATAAACGTTGAGGCTTCTAATAATGACTCGTGTGTCCCAGTATCTAACCAAGCAAATCCACGGCCCATCACTTCAACAGATAAGTCTCCACGTTCTAAATACACTTTATTCACATCCGTGATCTCAAGTTCACCACGTTCTGATGGTTGGATATTTTTGGCAATATCCACCACATCATTATCGTAAAAATAAAGACCAGTTACGGCATAGTTTGATTTAGGATCCGTTGGTTTTTCTTCAATCGACAATGCACGCATCTCATCATCGAATTCGACAACTCCAAAACGCTCAGGATCGTTTACGTGATAACCAAATACTGTAGCACCTTTTTCTTTTTGAGCCGCGCGTTGTAGCATTTTCGACAACCCGCCACCGTAGTAGATATTATCTCCTAAAACAAGGCACACGCTATCGTTTCCAATAAAGTCAGCCCCTAAAACAAAGGCTTGTGCCAAGCCATCAGGACTTGGTTGGACTTTGTATTCGATATGTAAGCCTAATTCATGTCCATCCCCAAATAATTCTTCAAAGCGTGGGGTATCTTGTGGTGTTGAAATGATTAAAATTTCAGTGATCCCCGCTAACATTAGCGTAGACATTGGATAATAAATCATCGGTTTATCATAAATCGGCATCAATTGTTTTGATGTGGCACGAGTCAGTGGATACAAACGCGTCCCTGAACCTCCTGCTAGGATAATTCCTTTCATAGAAAAAAGCTCCTTTGTTTTTTATTCGTAAGCATCTCGTGTTCTATTTTACCTATTTCACCTGATAAAAAAAAGGTTTTTTTATCAATTCGCATCATTTTTTAAAGATTAAGCGCCAAATCAGAGCGCAAATCAGATGATAACGCCAAACTAATTTTTGTTTAAAAGAACTTGTCGTCGCGATTTCACTGGCATTTTTTTCGTGACGACGATAATCAACTAAAGGTTCTGCTAAAAAGTAGACCTGATTGACAGCAATTAACCCTAGCCACATGTCATGCATCGGTAAATGCTTAGGAAATGGAAAAGCCGTTTGCAATAGCTCTCTTCTGAACGCCATCGCAGCACCAATAAAACTATTTTTTAAAATATTTTGAAAAAATCCTGCTTTCACTTGACGGTAGTCAAAATACGAGGCATGCAACACTTGCGCATGCTCATCGACAATCACCAAATCACTCACAACGACTTGCACTTTCGGATTGTTTTTAAATACAGCGATCATTTTTTTGACCTTATCTGGATGCCAGATGTCGTCTTGATCAGCTAAAAAAATAAATTCTCCTTGTGCTTGTTGCAATACGAACTCAACATTTTTGATCACACCTTGTCTTGGTCCTTGAAATAATTGAATTCGCGGATCATGATAGGCATCAATGATCGACAATGTCTCATCCGTCGAACCGTCGTCTGAGATCAATACTTCATCTTCGTCTGCTAATTGTATCAAAATACTATCTAACTGCTGTTTTAAAAAGCAAGCTCCATTATAAGTCACTAAACAAACTGAAATCATCCACGGCCCTCCTTACGAAATCGATTGAATTCACGCCAAGTCAATTTCCAGATGGCACGGTTTTTCACAGTCAATAATTGCTTTAGTGTCCGTAACACTAACTGTTTTTGGTGTCGTCTTTTTAAATCGATCTCATAACGGCTATAATATAGAGCTTCACTGGCTAAAATCGATCGATATCGAGCCTCAGGTAATGTCTCATAATCCAACACAGAAAGTCGATGCTGCAACGTGAAATCTGTAACGTCAACTGCTTGGTTTTGTTGAAAGACTTCAAAAAAAAGCCAATGATCTAAAAAGTCTAATGGAAAGTCTTCGTTGAATCCACCGATTTGATCTAAAAATGCCATCGACCAGCACGTTCCTGAATTGATCGCCATGATACGCTTTTTAGTCACACCTACTGCAGGAAATTGTGCTGTATGATCGACATACCCTTGAGCTAAAACGGGTGAGATTTGATGGTGATCCATCACTTTAGGGACCACACAAGCCACATTTGTTTTAGGCTGGGTCAAAAGATACGTCAAATACTCCATCGTGCATGTCGTATCTTGATCAAGTAATAATAACCAGCGACATCGAGCCTTACCTTGTCTAAAAGCCTGATTATATGCCACAGCTAAACCAAGATTTCGCGGATCGTGTTGATAGGTCACTTGTGGATGTTCAAAAAAAGGATGTGTCTGTGCTTGCTTCGTATGATCGTAAATCAATAATTGGATGTGTTTGGAAAATGGCTGCGTCAAAAAAAATTGGCAAGCATTGCTTTGCTCAACTGTCATATTGTACAAAACGATGACTACTTGGATAGTTTCGTTCATCAAAAAAACCTCCAGCCCCATTTATGGAAAAATTTCCCCATTGATTGTAAAAAAATCAAGAATAATTTCGGATTGCGGTGTGCTCCTTTTCCATAAAGATGGATCACAGAATCAAATGGGGTATAAAGCAAACGATACCCTTTTTGTTCAAAACGCAAGCAAAGATCATTGTCTTCAAAGTACATGAAAAAGCGCTCATCGAATCCATTGATCGCTTGAAATTTCGCAACATCGATCACCATAAAACAGCCCGATCCCATACGAATAAATGAATACTGCGTATCGGATAGAAAGCGGCATTCATAGTCTGCTAAGCGTTTTTTAAAAGCATTTTTTACAAAACCAAAAGGGATAAAGCGTAACATATAATCAAAAACGGTCAATTTATGACGCACAAGATGTTGGACAGTCTGATCTTCATTTAACACTTTGGGACTAACTCCAGCGAGGGTTTGGTCTTGTTGCAATAAGAAGATCAGTTGTTCGATCGTCTGCTCCTCTACTAAGATATCTGGATTGCAAATCACCCCTACAGCTATTTTTTGGTGTAGAAAAATTTGATTATGTCCATGACCAAAACCTAAGTTTTCTTTTCCTTCAATTACGTGTACAAACTGATAATCTTTCATCTTCTCGACATATTCTTTTTCTGATGCATTATCATAAATGACCAATTGATAACGCGGGTTAGGTAAAAAGGTCGCAAAATGATCTAGAGTTTGAAAAATATCGTTACTATTATGCGTTACAATACCAATAATAATGGGTTCCATGCTTGTCATCCTTACTGTCGTGTTCTTCATTGGGCCATTATACCATAAGTCGAATTGACAAAACGAAAAAACTGCTGGAAACAAATGCTTCCAACAGTTTCTTTACCTTAACTAAAAAAATAGTTACTTGCAATCGGTTTTTTTATATCAAATAAGGTTACTTCGATCAATGGATGCTCTTTGGCAATTGCTTGGTCGATCCATTCACACTGTTCGACTTCAAATACGATTGTTTGTGGTCGAACTTCATTGACTTTTCCTGTCATTGCTCGCTGAAATTGTTGTGGCTTGACTTCATAACGTTCTCCAACTTTAATTGCATCCCAATGTCCCATTATCACATACCCCATTCAAGTTATTTTCAGTACACTATTAGTTTTAACATGTCTATCTTAAATAGACAAGTTATTTTTTTGAAAAATACAGAAATTTCACAAAAAAAGGAGTATAACAGATTTCTGTCATACTCCTTTAAAAAAACAAGTAAACGATATTTTAAAAGTCGCTACTTTTTCTTATGGGTAAATTCGATTTAATAAACGTGGGAATGGGATCGCTTCACGTACGTGTTCGATTCCTGATAACCAAGTCACTGTACGTTCTAAGCCTAGTCCGAAACCTGAATGTGGAACAGAACCATATTTTCTAAGATCTAAATACCAAGAGTATTCATTCTCATCTAGACCATGTGCTTTGATTTGTTCTAATAAAAATTCATAATCCGTTGCACGTTCTGATCCACCAATAATTTCACCATAACCTTCTGGTGCGATCATATCCGCACAGATCACCACGTCTTCGCGTGTTGGATGTGGTTTCATGTAGAAAGGCTTGATTGCTTTTGGATAGTTCAAGATGAAGACAGGTTGGTCAAATGAATTGGCAATAAACGTTTCATGTGGTGAACCAAAATCATCGCCCCAAGTAATATCCTCAAAGCCATTTTCTTGTAATAACGTGACTGCATCATCGTAAGAAATGCGTGGGAAAGGTAATTTTGTATATTTTTCCAATACGCTACGATCACGACCTAAAACGTCTAGCGCATAATCACAATTGTCTAGTACGCTTTGCACTAAAAAGGCCACGTATTGCTCTTGGACTTCCAAACTTTCTTCTTGATGTGTAAAGGCCATTTCTGGTTCGATCATCCAAAACTCGATCAAATGACGACGTGTTTTGGATTTTTCTGCACGGAAAGTTGGACCAAATGAAAATACTTTACCAAAAGCCATTGCCGCCGCTTCCATATACAATTGACCTGATTGAGATAAGTACGCTTTTTGATCAAAATAATTGGTTTCAAATAGATCCGTTGTGCCTTCTGGAGCAGATCCTGTTAAGATTGGTGGATCGATTTTCACAAAATTATTGTTGTTGAAAAACTCGTATGTGGCACGAATGATCTCGTTACGAATTTGCATGATCGCATGTTGACGAGAAGAGCGTAACCATAAATGACGATGGTCCATTAAAAAGTCTGTTCCATGTTCTTTTGGTGTAATTGGATAGTCTTGGCTTTCCCCTACTACTTCAATGGCTGTCACACCGATTTCATACCCAAATTTTGAGCGAGTATCTTCACGGATTTCTCCTGTAATTAAAACAGCAGTTTCTTGTGTCAGTCCTTTCGCTAAGGTAAATACCTCTTCAGGTACCTCACTTTTGACTACGATTCCTTGAAAAAAAGCTGTTCCATCGCGTAGTTGTAAAAAGGCAATTTTCCCACTTGAGCGTTTATTCGCTACCCAAGCACCGATTTGCACGATTTCACCTACGTGGTGTTTTGCTTCGATAATTTGAATTTGTTTCACGTGTGTCTCTCCTATCTTTTACTGTCATCTTTCAAAGGATATTACTTTTTTTGTTTTTTTTCAACAAATTTTTTGATTCTAGCTACAGCCTCGTCTAATGTTTGCTGATCTGCGGCGTAACTTAGTCGAATATTTTGCGGTGCACCGAATGCTTTTCCAGTAACGACCGCTACGTTTGCTTCGTAAAGTAGATCGTCTACAAAATCGTCCACGTCTGTATAGCCACATTGATCTAGCGTTTTCTGAACATTTGGGAAGAAGTAAAACGCACCGTCTGGTAGCAATACGTCAAATCCTGGGACCTCTTGAAGCGCCTCAAACATTTTGTTACGTCTAATTTCAAAGGCCTGACGCATGCGTTCAACTTCAGATTGATCGCCACTCAATGCTTCTACAGCCGCATATTGACTTACCGCAGTTGGATTGCTTGTGGCTTGTGAAGCAATATCGATCATAGCAGTAATGATTGCTTGATTTCCTACAGCAAAACCAATCCGCCATCCTGTCATCGCATAGGTCTTAGAAACACCATTAATGACGATCGTTTGTTCTTTAATGGCTTCTGATAATGAAACGATCGGTGTAAATGTTGCTTCGCCATAAACAAGGCGACCATAGATGTCATCAGCAATAATCAAAATATTATGTGCCACGGCCCATTCACCGATTTGAGCCAATTGTTCTTTGGAGTAAATCATTCCTGTCGGATTAGAAGGAGAATTCAACAACAACGCTTTCGTTTTAGGCGTACGCGCGGCTTCTAATTGTTCGACTGTGACTTGAAAATCCTGTGCGCTTGTCGTTTCTACAAAAACAGCCGTCCCTTGGGCCAACTTAATTTGTTCACTATAACTGACCCAGTATGGCGTAGGGATCAAGACTTCATCACCAACATTCAAAATCGCTTGGAATACTAAATACAATGCATATTTTGCGCCATCTGTAACGATTGTTTGTGAAGGGGCATAGTCTACTTGATAATACTTATGCAGATACGCTACGATCGCTTGTCTTAGCTCAGGGATACCTGCAGTGGGCGTATAGTAACTTGCTTGACCACTAGTGATCGCTTGAATCGCTGCTTGTTGGATCGTTTCAGGAGTCGCAAAATCGGGTTCGCCTACTGTTAAGCTTAAAATATCTTTTCCTTGTGCTTTTAATTGCTTCGCTTTTGTTGATGCTTTTAATGTTGCTGAAGGTTCAATATTTTGTGCACGTGTTGATAAATTCATCCATCCATCTCCTCAAAAATCAATTCGTTTAAATATTTTGTTGCTCTTTGACGATTTTTCCATCACTAAAGGCAAGATAATAATAATTCAAGACCTTATCTTTTTTTGTGATGACTTCCCAGACAGGTTGATCGTCTAGTAATCCCAAGTTAGCTTTGACGATCGTTTGATCATTGTGGGCTTGTTGGACAAGTTGGGTTGCTTGGTTTTGATCGATTCCTGATTGCATCTCCATTACTTTGATATTTGTACCATCTTTTGGAATGAAGACGGCAACCGTTTGGTTTTCTGGATTTTTTCCTACTACAGTATATGTCGTTCCAGCTTTTGATAATCGATAGAACGCATCCACTGTGTCTACTTTCCCATACTTTTGCGCTAAAGCCGTTGCTTCTTTTTTAGCTTGACGCATCGGTTGTGTCGCTTGGAGATAGATAATGACCGTACTGGCGATCGCAATCAAGAAAACGACGATCAAACTAAATAACATAATGGTAATTCGTTTTTCACTTTTTGATGGTTGTAAAGACAAAGCATTTCGCTCCTTTTCTAATGGGTTATATTATAGCAAACTTTTGACACTTGCGGCAGACTTTTTCACCAATTTGAACGTATCAATCAAAAAAGTCTTCAAGCGCCTCTATCGCTTCATCACTTGTCCCAGTCGAATTAGGCAATCCTTCAGGAAGCGAACGGATAAAACTAGCGCCATAATTTGCAGTATGTAATCGTGAATCTAACACGATCATCATGCCTTTATCAGTCGTTGTACGAATCAAACGACCAAACCCTTGACGCAATTTCATTACCGCTTTTGGAAGTGCCTCTACTTGAAAAGCATTTTGTCCTTGCGCTTCTAGATAAGCATATTTGGCTTTCACTAAGGGTCGATTCGGATTATCAAATGGTAAATTCGTGACAATCAGCAAATGCAGATCATCGCCTGGTAAATCGACACCTTCCCAAAAACTATCTGCCCCAAATAAAATGGCTTGATCCGATTGTGTGAATCGTTTTAATAACTTTTGACGCGATCCTCCGATCCCTTGAGCCAAAATTTCACGTCCTGCTTGAAAAAATTCAAAGTGGAGCGCTTGATAGACTGCTTGTAGCTGTTCATGTGACGTAAACAACACTAAAATCGATTGTGAGTAGTGATGCATAATATTACGTAGCTGTGCAATCAGTTGTTGTGTACGCTCTTTTTCTATCGGTTCGACTACTGTAAAGAGCTTTGCTTGTTTTTGATAATCAAATTGTGTCGGCAATCGCAAAACAGCTTGATCAAACCCTAATTGCTCTGGTACATATCGTAAGTGGTCTTGTGTTGTCAGTGTTGCACCTAAGTAAAGAATGCGTTGATAACGGGTACCGACTTGTTGTTTGGCTAGTTTTGAAGCTGTTAGATCGATCGTTTCAAATCGTATTTGCTGTTTTTGTTTTCTCCAAATGACGCGATGGATCAAAAACAGATCCTCACGTATAAAGAAATCACAAAAAGCCTCATAGCTTTCTTCCAACTGTGCAAAGTACTCGATAATCTCCCCGCTATGTGGACTTTTTTCTAGTACTAAACTTTCAGCTAACTGTTCTTTCACGACTAAAGCATCCTTAAAGGTCTGGGCAATTCGTTGGATCAGCCGTTCGATCACAATTGGAAAGTCTTTACGCACACTGCTCTCCATCACCCACTCACAGACGTGTTCTGACAGTAAATCCTTCATCCACTCACTTAGCTGTGTACTTGTTTCGTCAAGTTGTTCTAAGATTCTAAAAAAGAGGGGAAGTTTTTCCTGACATGCTTTAGGCCAAATACTTTGTACAAAAGATTCCATCATTTGACTCAATAAAGTGACCGTAAAACTTCTTGTAGCGACCCGCTCTAAAGCCGAAGGTAGATGGTGCGCTTCATCGATCAATAAATAACGACTTGAGGGCAATAAAGGCACATCGCGCTTGAGATCATGAGCTAAAAAAGCATGATTGACGATGATCACATTGCTTTGGCCGACACGTTGATACAGGCGACGTAAAAAATCAACTTCATAAAATGGAGAATACTTGGTAACAGACTCTATCCCTCGATGGGCGACTTGAGTAAAAAATAAATGATCCAAACGCAATAAATTTAGCTCGTCTAAATCTCCCGTCGTCGTTTGAGTCAACCAGACTAAAATCATCATTTGATACAACGCATATTGTTTCATTTCGGTCGTTTCGACTAATGTCTGTTGGAACCGCTCTAGATCTAAATAATGACGATGGCTCTTGACCACCACTGCTTGTAGTGGATAGGCACCGATCCCATTTAATTGCGGGATATCTCGATATAATAATTGGTGTTGCAATAAAATAGAAGCCGTACTAATGATCAATGGATTTTCTATAGTGGCTAAAAAACTACTTGGAAAGAGATACCCAACCGTTTTTCCACTCCCCGTTTCCGCTTCAATAAAACAATTTTTAGTACCTTCATCTGTCGAAAAATGATCAAATACTTGATCCATCAACACTTGTTGTGTTTTACGATAAGTAAAACGTGCACCCAACCATTCTGCCTTTTGCGCTTTCGTTTTTGGATAGCTGCGCTGATAAGTAGGAGCTTCGTACCATTCTTTTTCTGGTTTTACGAGCGCCAGTTGTCCAACGACTTGTATCTGTTCTGGAAGTGGCTGCAAATGCTCTTTCATCTCATGATAGATCGTATCAATAAATAAATCGGTGTGCATCGAAAGATTTTTTGCACAACGTTTGATCGCCTCCATCGTAATCAGCGGCAACTGGCGCATCTTTTCTTCAATCAATAGAAATAATTTTGCAGTCACTTCTGCATCGCTATCTGCTTGATGGGGCATATCGTGGATAAACTGTAAACTCTCCGCTAGGTCTCCTAAGCGAAAGCTGACTTCTGTCGGCAAAAAGATTTGCGCTAATTCAACCGTATCGATTCCTTTAAGTGTCAACTCCGGCAAGCCACACCGTTTCAATTCTGCACTTAAAAAACGATAATCAAAATGAATATTATGCGCAACAAAAATCGTATCACTTAACAAGTGATAGATCGTTTCGGCTACATCTTCAAAATAAGGCGCATGCTTGACCTTTTGATTAGTCACTTGCGTCAATTGTTGAATTTGTTTTGAGATTGGACGATCAGGATTGATATCTGTTGCAAATCGCCCAACAATTTGTCCTTCTTGAATCAATACACAACCAAATTGAAAAATTCGATCTTCTTTAGGATTCGTCCCAGTCGTTTCTAAATCAACGACCGCATAAGTGGTTTTCATCGAATTCCTCCTCTACATACCTGTCAAATTATACTACAGTTTTAATTCTACGACTAGAATCGGTCTTAGGATAAAAGAAAATTATTAGAAGTCTTGAATTTATCAAGTAATCACGTTATCCTAAGTAATGGACGTGCCCTTGTAGTTAAATGGATATAACCGACCCCTCCTAAGGGCCAATTATCAGTTCGATTCTGGTCAAGGGCGTTAAAAAAGATTGTGACAGAAGTGAATCACTAAAAAAATAAGCCGAATAATCCCCGAAATATGTGAAGACATTATCGGAATTATTCGGCTTATTTCATCTAAAACACTGTGTAATTGATGTTTAAAGGGTGTGACAGAAATCTGTCATCCCCTCTTATTTTTGACGTTTTCCTTTATTTTTTTTAGAAGACGTACGCACTTTTTTCTTTTTCTTTTTCACAACCGTAGTCATTTCAGTATCAATAGACACGCGCTTTTGCCCGACTTCAACTGTAGTTGACGGTTTGTTTGTGTTGTGTTCTATCGTTTTTTTGCTATATTTCTTTTCTTCAACCATTGGCTTTTCCGTCGTCAACTCTCCTGTGTGTAAAAAGACTTCTTGTCCTTTTAACTGCATCTGACTCATGATTTTACGATAATCACGTTGTGTTTGCGGTGTCACTAGCGTCAAGACAACCCCATCAGCTCCCATCCGCCCAACACGACCAGCACGATGGAGATAGCTTTCTTTTGTCAATGGCACATCTACATTGACGACATACGGCAAACGATCTAAATCGATCCCTCTTGCCGCAATATCTGTGGCCAATAACGCATTTAATCGATGTTGCTTGAACGCATTCAACGCTAATTTACGCATTTCTTTACTTTGATCAGAAGCCAGTGAAGCGACGTTTAGATGATGGAATCCTAATTTTTCTTCTGCATTGCCCAGATCACTTAACTGATTGAAAAAAAACAGTCCTTGAAACGCTTCAATATGGCACAAGCGACGTAATGTATCGGTAATTTTGCGCGCAGACACATTAAGATAATAATGGTGCACGACACCTTGACTGTCATCAATCATAGTTGTATCAATAACCGTAAGATCTGTAACCAATTCTTTGACTTCTGCTAGAGCAGTATCTGCTGTGGCAGAGAAAAAGGAATTGGTTGTCTTTTTCCCTAATCGTTGCATGATCTCTTTGACTAGACCCTGGCTATCGTCTTTTACCAATTGATCCGCTTCATCTAAAATCAGTGATTGAATATTAAATGCATTGATTTTTTTCGCTTTGATCAACTCTAAAACCCTACCAGGTGTCCCCACGATTACTTCTGGTTTCTTTTTTAATTGTTCGACTTGGCGTTTCACATTTGCACCACCAATACAAGATTGACAGTGTAAATCGATAGCCTGTGCCCATTCTTTTGCTACTTCATAGACTTGCACCGCTAATTCTTGTGAGGAAGTCAAAATCAGCAATTGATTGCCTTGACCAGGGACGACTTGTTGTAAAGAAGGGAGTAAATACGCTAACGTTTTACCAGACCCAGTAGGTGAAACAGCTAATAAAGATTGTTTTTGACACATCGGTTTGTAGACTTGTTTTTGAATGGCCGTTGGTTGACGAAACGCTTTGTCTTCCCATAATATTTGCCATGCTAAAGGTAATTGTTTAATTTCCATATAATCCTCAATTCATTTTTTGATCTGCTGGAAAATGAATTCCAGCTTTTTGTCGCATTTCATATAATACAAGATTCACGCAACGCGATAATTCAACGAGTTCTTCATATTGAGTGGCCATTGCCTCTTCTTCTAAAGAAAGCAAAATAGTCGCAAATGCGCATGCCTCTTCGTATAAAGGATTCTCATGTTTTGCGTGTAGCGAAATTTCTGTCGTTTCATTGGTCGCACGGTGTGTGCGCTTGGCTGAAGTGATGATATTGATCCCATCTAATACGATCGTTCCATCAGTTAAATAGATCTCAGATGTCGCAAATGAATCTGCAGTTTTGCCAAAATGGACAGCAACATCAAAATCGTCATAACGTAACACACCATAACCGGACCCGTCTACGCCAGTACTAATTTTTTGTGCCGTGTAGTCAACGGTCTTAGGTGCGCCAAAGAGCCCCACTGCTGCATAAATCGGATACACACCTAAATCCATCAACGCCCCTCCTGAAAAATCTAGCGAAAAGATATTTGGAATATGGCCGGCCAATACCTCATCGTAACGCGAAGAATATTTCATATATGTAAAACTCGCGCCCATGATCTGGTTTTTCGTGGGAAGTGTCGCTTTCAGTGTTTGAAAATTTCGTTCATGAATATTACGTGCACCTTCAAAATAACATACCCGTTGTTCATTCGCTAATTGGATGATTTCGTCCATTTCTGCTGGATTCGAAAATGCTGGTTTCTCGACGATCACGTGTTTTTTGTTCAAAATGGCTTGTTTAGCTTGTTCAAAATGAAGTGCATTTGGAGACGCGATATAGACGACATCTAGTGTTTCATCTGCTAAGAATGCTTCCATATCGGCAGATGCGAATGCCTGATTTTGTTTCGTCTCTTCAATAAACTTTTCAGCTGAAGCGATTTTTCGAGAATAAACACTATGCAATCGATAATGCGTACTAGCTAGTGCTGCTTGTACAAATTGTTGCGAAATCCAATTGGTCCCAATAATCCCTAAACGTAACATCTTCATTCCTCATTTCTTTTTTATGATACACAATATACACAATTTTTACGAAAAAAAACGTATAATGATGGTTTTCTCATCAATCGAGTGCCTCGATTGGACAATACAACCAAAGTTCACCAGGTGTGTCCGTGGCAGCATAAAACTCTTGGATAGCACCATTGATTCTTACTTGTTCTTTGGGCAAGATTATTTCAAATAATGTTTGAACACTTTGATCGATCGTTAGGACATTCGTTTTGACCACTAAGTACTCTTGATCAGGTAGCTCCCAATAAGTCCATCCTTTCGGTGCTTGACTTTTTTTATCGACTTGGATTCCTGCAAGATAATATCCTTTTGTCGTAATCGGTGCTAAAAATTCTGTTTGATCACTTGAAATCCCCCAACAATCGACCGCTTCATGTAAGGGATAAGCAACAAGCGATTGTAAGTCCATAAGATGTTCTTCAAATTCGAACCAACTTTGTTGCATCCATGCACTCGTTTCATCTTCTTGTTGTGTGGCCAATCGACCGATAATCGCGAAATCGTGTAATGTAGTTTTATAATAGTCCATGATTCATCTCCTTTAGCTATCAAATCACTCATGACTTTGGTCAGGACTGTTCTTAGCTACTCCATAAAATAACTTTTATAATTTATTTTTATGCTATACAAAGCTTCCTACAATTCGCTATACTAGAAAAGAGGAGTTGACTATATGCATATTTTACCATTATTTTTTTTCTTACTCTATTATAGTTTAGGATTTTGGTTACTTTTTCGTTGGCGGAAAAAACAAATCGAGCCCCAACACGTTTTTTATCAAGGAACATGGCTGTTGATTGCCCTGGTCGCTTATACTAGTGTACTTGAATTGATACACGGAAGTTTTTTCTTTGCGATCCCACTTTTTTTCTTTGCCTTGTTTTTTGTGATGTACAAGCGGCAAAAAGCACGAACATTAAATGGCTTTTTATTTAATTTATTCATTGTAGTCTATGGATTTTATTTGATTTATGCCTTTATGGTGACACGCGATGCCTTGATTGGAGGATTATTTTTATTTGCGTTTATTCTAGTTATTTTAGCCGCCTCTTTAGGGATCATTGGCTTGATCGTGTTTTTATATTGGAATGCCTTTATCGTCATGAAACGCGAATCACGTTCTTTAGCTAACCTATTGACTTTATTGCTAGCGATCGCATTGACTGTGTATGTCGTTGTGACCTTTTTTGTTGCACAAAATGCTGCTTGGTACATCGCCTTACCGGTATTATTGGTGTCAACTACACTAGGCTATTTATTTATCGTATTTATAAATTTTTTAACTGTATCGATTTTATATCAATTCAATCAACCCAGAAAGCGTCAAGATTTCATTATCGTCTTGGGTGCCGGATTGATCAATGGTGAACGTGTGACGCCCTTGCTCGCAAAACGAATCGACAAAGCGATTTTATTTTATCGAGAGCAAAAAATTAAAACAGGGCATCCATTAAAATTGATTATGTCAGGTGGTCAAGGCCCAGATGAAAAGATCCCAGAAGCATTGGCGATGCAACACTATGCGCTCGAACAAGGGATTGCGCATGAGGATATTTTGCTTGAAGCCAATTCGACTACGACATATGAAAACATGATGTTTTCAAAAGCAATCATCGATGCGCAAAATATAACAAATCCAAAAGTTATTTTTACTTCGAACAATTACCATATCTTTAGAGCAGCGATTTTTGCACATCAAGCTGCTTTACATGCAGACGGAATTGGAGCAAAAACGGCTTTTTATTATTTGCCAAATGCATTCCTACGTGAATTTGCCGCTATTTTAACAATGAAAAAACGCCTGCATCTTATTGTACTTGGGTCGATTTTGACGTTGATTACTGCGATGACATTACTCGGCGTTGTATTGTCTCAATAAAAAAACTGTAGCCCATGCGGCTACAGTTTTTTTATTGTTGATCAGTTGACACTGTTTTTCTTAATAATTTTTCTTTGATCATTTTAGTCACCGGCGTTGCGGCTTCTTTGATTGCACAGTACTTATCGACCATCGTGACGATGTAACTTTCCTTGTACTTAGGTGGTGCGATCGTTGCGCCCCACATGTGTTTAATGATAATGTCGCGTTCCACTTCAGATAGCTCTGTGATTTTTTCTGCGTTTTTTACCGCAATTCGAGGATGCATATAGGCATGACTGCCTCCGTCAAATTTCGTAGTACGCCAATCATAGTAAAACATATCATGTAATAATCCTGCACGGGCTACAGCACGCGCATCGGCTTTTGTTTTCTTTGCAATTTGATAGCTATGGTAGGATACACTGATCGAATGGTCTAAGCGAGTCGAATGCAGATGTTGTACGAACTCGGATAAACGTTGAACTTCAGGGTGTTCCAATAAATCTGCTACATAAGACATATACTCAGCATCTTGTTTCCATTTTTCTGTCATAAACTTGTACGCCACCTTTTCAATCTGTACAATTGTGTACAAGAAAAAGTATAGCACGCACAATCATCCACTTCTAATAAAACCGAGGTATTTTCTCATTGTTTAATCATTTCTTATAAAATAAAAAAGAGCTGTCTGTCGATTTTATCCTAATCAAATGAATGCTTAAGGGAGAAAATGATACATTAATATCCCTGCAGCTACACCTACATTCAACGATTCTGCTTGACCTAATAGCGGGATGTAAAGATTTTTCGTCGTGTTTTCAAGTAACGATGACGCGACTCCTTGTCCCTCATTGCCAAGAATCAACGCCATATCTTGAGTTGGTTTGATCGTGCGATAATCGACTGCGGCTTCATTTAGCTCTGTACCGTAAATCGGAATATTCATTTGGGTAAACGTATCGCAGACATCTGCTAAGTCTTTTCGAATGATCGTTAAATGAAACTGGCTCCCTTGCATGCTGCGAACTACTTTGGGATGATACACATCGACTGTTCCTTTTCCTAAAATAACTCCAGTAAAACCTGCAGCATCTGCTGTACGGATCATGGTGCCCACGTTTCCAGGATCTTGCACGCGATCTAGACAAAGCCATTTTCCAGCTACTTGATCTAGTGGTGTTATCGGCATCTTTACGCAAGCCAAGATTCCTTGTGGAGTGACAGAATCACTTAGCATAGCAAAGACTTCATCAGCTAGATAAGTCGCTTCAAGCGCTTGTTGCTCGATCCATGTTTCCCACTCTTGTTTTCCACGGGTATTCACAAAAAGATGTGTGATTACTTGATTGGTCTTAACAGCTTCTTCTACTAAATGAAATCCTTCGATCATATATTGTTGTGTTTGTTCCCGATATTTTTTTTGATGCAGTTTTTTTAATTCTTTGATTATCGGATTGGTTTTTGATGTAATTACGTCCATATTTTCACCTCAATTGGCATTATAGCACGGATTTAGTATAATCAACCTATCAAATATAGCTTTCAGGAGGGATATTATGCGAACAGTAAAAATGAGCGTGAGTGGACGCGTTCAAGGAGTCGGTTTTCGCTATTTAACAAAACTCGCAGCAGATGAACAGCAAATTACAGGCTCTGTCAAAAACGAAGAAAATGGGGATGTTACAATCATAGCCCAAGGAAGTCAACAACAGCTTGCCTTTTTTATCAGTACAGTCAAAGCCTCTCCTTCGCCAATGGGAAACGTGCGCGCATTAGAAATCGAGGAACTAGACAATGCTCCCCACTATACTTCGTTTGATGTTCTTTATTAATTCTTAAGTCTTTAGGATGGAACAGATGTTTTTTTCTCGTGTGATTGAAAAGACACAAAAACTTTAGTATAGTTAACTTTGTCTAAATTACATGAAAAGGAAGAAATAAATGAAAAATAAAAAAACATGGTTCTTAGCAAGCGGTCTATTCACGCTGTTGTTCTTTTTATCTGGTTGTGTCAAAACAATCGAACAAAACGGTACACGTGTTCCAGATCCAGATGGGTTTATCTACAAAACATTGGTTGTTCCTCTAGGAGGATTTTTAACGTACTTAGCAGAAAACTTTAACTGGGGATTTGGCCTAGCTATCATTATCGTTACGATCATCGTTCGGATCATTTTATTGCCGATGGGCATCAGTCAGTCGAAAAAAGCGATGGTCCAAGCAGAAAAAATGCAATACCTTAAACCACAAATCGATATTGCGCAAGCCAATATGAAAAAAGCTACAACCAAAGAAGAACAAATGCAAGCCCAAATGCAAATGCAACAAGTCTATAAAGAAAACAATGTCAGCATGTTCGGTGGAATCGGCTGCTTACCATTGCTGATTCAAATGCCAATTTTCTCAGCATTATACTTTACAGTTAGCTATACACAAGGAATCAACAGTGCAAGCTTCTTAGGGATCGATCTTGGAAAATCTAGTTTGATCTTAGTGATTTTAGCTGGTCTTTCATATGTCGGCCAAGGCTACCTATCCTTGATCGGTGTGCCAGAAGAACAAAAGAAAACCATGCGTAGTATGTTGATCGTCTCTCCTTTGATGATCGTCTTTATCTCCTTTAGTGCACCTGCTGGTGTGACATTGTACTGGGTTGTTGGGGGTATTTTCAGCTGTGTCCAAACGTTTATTACAAACGTCTTGATGAAACCAAGAATCAAACAGAAAATCGCAGCGGAGATGGAAAAAAATCCACCTAAAATCGTTGTAACACCTACTGTTAAAGACGTAACGCCACAAACACAAACTACTAAAAAAGTCACCACAACTAAGCCAAACGCTAAAAATGGCCGTAATGCCGGAAAACAACAAAAACGTAAATAAAAAAATCGTTCAGAGAATCCTCTGAACGATTTTTTTATTTTGTCATTAATTCATCTAAACTTGCTAACGTCAAGGCTAATGTTGCTAAACGCGTCAACATCGCCAAACGATTATGACGAATCGCTTCATCTTCTACCATCACCATCGTTTGCTCAAAATAAGCTTCGATAGGTTCTTGTAATGCCATTAATGCTACATAATTCTCTTCTAAAGTCCGTGTCGTAAATTGTGCCTCGACTTCTTTGATAGCCGTGTACAACTCTTGTTCCGTCTGATTTTCAAACAGCGCTTCGTCTACCGTTTTTTCTGTGATCTCTTGTTTTTTCGCTAAGTTGATTACACGCGTCAACGCTTCGATCGATGGTTTAAACCCAGCATCTTTAACATGCGCATTTAAAACAGTCGCTGCTTCAAACATTTGGCTAAGATCTGTTTGACTAGAATGGATCACTGCTTCGATAATATCGTGGCGGATCGCTTTAGTTGCTAAAAATTGGCGTACACGACCGTTTAAAAAGTCTAAAAATGGTGTTTGATCTTCCAATTGGATATCCAGTACAGCTAGATCTTCAGCTACTGCATCTTTGATAACGTTGCGTAAGTCTAGTAATGAAAGATTCCATTCTTTTTGTTCAATGATTCGAATGATCCCATAAGTTTGACGACGTAGTGCAAACGGATCATTTGATCCACTTGGGACCATACCAGCAGCAAAGAACGTCAACAAACTATCTAGTTTGTCAGCTATCGCTAAAACCGCACCAATCGTTGATTCAGGTAGTGCTCCTTCACTTGAGATTGGCAAGTAGTGTTCGCGGATCGCTTGTGCTACAGCTGGTGTTTCACCTTGTAACAAGGCGTATTTCTCGCCCATGATCCCTTGTAGTTCTGGAAATTCACCGACCATATTGGTCACAAGATCAAATTTATAAATCTCACTCGCACGTTTTAGATCATTGGCTTGTGTGTCATTTAATCCAACTGTTTGTCCGATGATTTGCGCTACTTTCGTAACACGTTGCATTTTTTGATACAAAGAACCAATCTTTTCATGGAACGCCACTTGTTTTAATTTTTCAACACATTGAGCAATCGTTAGTTTTTGATCTTCTTGATAGAAAAATTCGGCATCTTCTAAACGAGCCGTCAACACTTTTTGATTTCCTTTGGCAACATTTTCGATCCCCTTTTCATTTCCATTACGCACAGAAATAAAATAAGGCAACAAGGCACGATCTTGATTACGTACATCGAAATAGCGTTGATGTTCTTTCATAGACGTGACCAATACTTCCTCTGGCACAGATAGATATTTTTCGTCAAACGAGCCTAAAAAGGCAGTCGGATATTCTACTAAATTTGTGACTTCTTCTAATAATTCTGCATCTAAGTCCACGATGACCTCGTGTTTAGTTGCGATTGCTTCGATTTGGTTTCGAATCATCGCTTCTCTTTTTGCAGCATCTACAATCACCGCTTGCGCATCTAGTGCTTTTTCATACGCACTTGGATCAGCAATCGTTGCCGGCTGGCCTAAAAAGCGATGGCCACGAGAGGTACGTCCAGTTTGGACATCTAGTAACGTAAACTCAATGATCTCTGCTCCATATAAAGCCACGATCCAATGAATCGGGCGAATATATTCAAAAGTATAACGATTCCAATGCATCGTTACAGGGAATGTTAGGCTCGTAATGACTTCTTTTAACCCTGGCAATACATCAATGGTGTTTTGACCCTTGATTTCTTTTGTCACATAAACATACTCCACATCTTTGATCGTTTTGAATGTAATTTCTTCAACCGTTACACCTTGACCACGAACAAAACCTTGAGCTGCTTTTGACCATTCTCCTTGATCATTTAACGCGATTTTTTTAGCGGGTCCTTTGACCTCTTCTTTGATATCTTCTTGTGATTCTGGTACATTGATCACTTTCACCGCTAAACGTCGTGGTGTTGAGAAGACTTCAATACTATCAAAGCTCAACCGATTTTGTTGTAAAAAATTCGCTGTTTTTTCTTTTAATTGGGCTACACTTTTGCCAACAACATGTGCGGGCATTTCTTCTAAACCAATTTCTAATAAGATATCTCGAGACATTACTTTTCCTCCTTGATCCATTGTGCAGCTTCTGTGCGACTAAGTAGTGGATACCCTAATTTTTCACGCTCTGCTACAAAAATTTTCGCAACTGCTTTAGCCATATTGCGGATACGAGAAAGATACGCTGCTCGTTCGGTAACCGATACCGCACCTCTAGCATCTAACAAGTTAAAATTATGGCTACACTTTAAGATATAATCATATGCTGGATGGACCAGATTTTCTGCGATACATCGTTTTGCTTCAGCTTCAAATTTGATGAAGTTGTCGAGTAATAATGCTTGATCACTCAATTCAAATGAGTATTTTGAATGCTCATATTCAGGCTGAGTAAAGATCTCACCATATTTCACCCCCGGCATCCACTCTAGATCATACACACTCTCTACTTCTTGTATGTAAGACGCTAAACGTTCTAATCCATAGGTGATCTCAGATGTTACCGGTTGGCACTGTAAGCCTCCGACTTGTTGGAAATAAGTAAATTGTGTAATTTCCATACCGTCAAGCCATACTTCCCATCCTAAACCTGCACACCCCATCGAAGGGTTTTCCCAGTTATCTTCAACAAAACGGATATCGTGTTCTAAAGGATCGATCCCTAATAAAGCCAAACTTTCTAAATAAAGTTCTTGGATGTTTTCTGGTGAAGGTTTCATCACGACTTGAAATTGGTGATGTTGATATAAACGGTTTGGATTTTCACCGTAGCGACCGTCTGCTGGTCGTCTTGAAGGCTCTACATACGCCGCATTCCACGGTTCAGGTCCGATTGCACGTAAAAATGTGTACGGACTCATTGTTCCGGCTCCTTTTTCCGTGTCATATGCTTGCATTAACATACAGCCATTATCTGACCAAAATTTTTGTAACGTCAAAATCATTTCTTGGATCGTTAAAGTTTGTTTCTTCATGTCTACACTCCTTTTATTTGTAAAAGTCCATACAAAAAAGTCCCTATACTCTTAAAGAGTATAGGGACGAGATTCTCGCGGTTCCACCCTACTTCCAGATACAAATCTGGCGCTTTTTTTCACTTGCTCTCAAATGCCTCAATATCGACGTTCTTTATTTGTCTCTCACTATCACAAATTCGCTTAAAAAGAAGGTTATCGACTTGTTTTTGATCATCGCAATGGTCTATTTACGTTTCCTCTATGATAGTAGCTAACTAGGTCATTTGTCAACCTAAAAATAAAACGTACCTTAATTCGTTGACGGTCCATCCATAGGGTACCACGTGGCTAGTTTATCTAGGAAGGTTTTGCTTTTGAGCTTGATTCCGATGTATTCATCGTATAATTCATCTAGCACCTGACGAATCGCTTGTTTTGTCTCAGGATTGAGCGTAATTGTTTGGATTTGCGTGTATTCGATTTGATGAAACAAGCGCAAAAAATGGATTGCACGAGGATCAGCATGGTAACGATGAGAATCTAGATGCATATGTTCTGTACACAAGATGCCACTATAAGCTGAAGAAAAATCGAATTTTCCTGTCCGTTTATGGCAAACCACACAATCTTGAAAATGAAGGCGCACACCAAATCGTTGCATCAGTTGGATCTCAAAAATATTGGTAATGATCTCTGCATCTTTTTTTTCATCGATGAGCGTCATTGCTTGTTCTAAAAAGTGAAATAATTGGGGATCGTATACATGATCTTCAATTGCCGCATCTGCTAGATTCAATAAATACGTTGCATGAGCTGCGAGTACGATATCTTGTTGAATCTGTTGAAAAGGTGTGATATATTTTGCTGCATTTAAAAACGAAAGCCCTTCTGTATGAAAGGCACCAATATATGTCGCTTTTGTATAAGGCATAACGGCAGCTTTTAAGGGATTATTTTTCCGATGGATCCCTCGAACATAAAACATTTGTTTTCCAGCTGATTCCGTAAAAATTTTGACAAGCTGATCTTTTTCCTTATGATTTTTCACAAATAAAATCAGTCCCTTTGACTCTACAATCCCCATATCGTCCTCCTCTTGACACAAAAAGTTACACAACGGTTAGCTGTGTAACTTAGTTGGTTAATATTCGTTTTCTTTGTAGCCGTAATCGGTCAGATAACGTTGTTTGTCACGCCAATCTTTTTGCACTTTTACCCATAATTCTAAGAATACTTTATCTCCTAGTAATTGTTCAATGTCACGACGTGCTTTGGTACCGATTTGTTTCATCATCTTGCCGCCTTTACCAATCACGATTCCTTTTTGGCTATCTCGTTCGACGATGATCGTCGCTTGGATTTCGACTTTATCTTGATCGTTACGTTTCATCGAATCCACTACCACAGCTACAGAATGCGGAATTTCATCGCGTGTTAATGATAATATTTTTTCGCGAATCAATTCAGCAACAATAAAATATTCTGGATGATCTGTGACTTGATCTTCTGGAAAATATTGTGGACCTTCTGGTAATTTTGATTCGATCGTCTGCATTAACGTTTCGAAATTATTGCCTTCTGTAGCAGAGATTGGAACGACTTCTGCAAATTCCATTTGTTTAGCATAATCTTCAATTGTCAATAATAACTGATCTGGTTGGACTTTATCCAATTTATTTACGACTAAAAAGACGGGCACATCACTTTTTTTCAAGCGTTCAATGATAAAGTCGTCTCCCTTACCACGCTTTTGATCTGCACTGATCATAAACAACACAACGTCGACTTCACGTAATGCACTGTAGGCTGTTTCAACCATAAAATCACCTAGACGTGACTTTGGTTTATGGATTCCTGGTGTATCGATAAAAACGATTTGGGTATCGTCTGTCGTATATACCCCTTGGATTTTGTTTCGTGTTGTTTGAGCCTTATCACTCATGATCGCAATTTTTTGACCGACGATTCGATTTAATAATGTTGATTTTCCAACGTTTGGGCGACCCACGATCGCTACAAATCCTGATTTATGTTCTGTCATTTCTTCTCCTTAATTAAAACCATGCTATAATTTTTGGGATAAAAATCAAACATCCAATTAAAAAAGCAAAGCATGCGGTGAGTAAAACAGCCCCAGCTGCAATATCTTTGACTTTTTTTCCAACGGGATGAAAATGATGATCCGTTACCATATCGACTACATTTTCAAAAGCAGTATTGATCAATTCAGCGAATAAAACCAAAAAACAACTGCCTA
This sequence comes from uncultured Enterococcus sp., assembly GCF_913775425.1. Lineage (GTDB taxonomy): Bacteria > Bacillota > Bacilli > Lactobacillales > Enterococcaceae > Enterococcus_G. The sequence goes on along the minus strand of NZ_CAJYIS010000011.1, from coordinate 67,521 downwards.
GTAGCCAAAACCATTCATACATCGCCAAGCGAAAGAATAGACCCGCTAAAATGGCTGCGACTGTCGTCATAAGATGACTACGAAAATTTCGCTCATCATGAAAAGCCGTCTTCCACCCTGTAACGGCAAAGTCGACCGATTGGATAAATGATTTGTTTTTTTCTGTTTGTTCGTGCGTCTTATCTCTCAAGTCCATATGCATCAAGAATTTCTTTTTGAAGGTCAAACATCTCTTTTTCATCTTCTGGAGTCATATGGTCATATCCATTGATATGTAAAAAGCCATGTAAAGCCAAAAACCCTAGTTCACGATCAAAAGAATGACCATACTCACTAGCTTGTTCTTTGGCACGCTCGACTGAAATCATGATGTCTCCAAGTGTCCGTGGTAGATCAAGGGCGTTTTCTTCATCAAAGAAAATCTCCATCTCTCCCTCCCCTTCTTCTTCAAATGCAAAACTAATCACATCAGTCGGCGCATCTTTTCCTCGATACTCCCGATTGATGACTTGAATCTCTGGGTTATTCATAAACGTAACCGACATCTCTGCATCTTCTTCAATTCCTAGATGCGTTGCTGCAAAATTTAATAATGCTTGAATTTCGTTGATTTTTTCTGGTGTTACGAGTGTTTGTTCATCAATAAAGGTAATTTCCATCTTGTTACGCTTCTTTCTTTGAGTCTTGTGATGCAGTAGGTTTCATTTTAGGATATTTAATCCGCGAATGGAAAGTCGAACATAATCCATTGACTAAAGATTCTTCAACTAACCGAATTTCCTTTAACGTTAACCCAGAATCTTCTAGTTGTCCATCTAAAATTCGATCTTTAATCAAATTTGAAACAAAGCGTTTGATATCTTCATTACTTGGATGATCCATCGCACGTACAGCCGCTTCACAACTATCTGCGATACTTACGACACCGGCTTCTTTTGACTGCGGTTTTGGACCTGGATAACGAAAATCCGCTTCTTCGATTTGATCATTGCGTTCTTTGGCTTTCACGTAAAAGAATTTCATCAATGTTGTGCCGTGATGTTGGCGACAAATATCGATCACCATTTGCGGCATCCGCTCTTTTTCTAAGACTTCTGCACCATCTAAAACGTGACCGAAAATAATATCGCGACTATCTTCTGGCAACAAGAAATTATGCGGATTCTCCGCTCCGGCAGGTAAATTTTCAACAAAGAAATTTGCATGTTTCAATTTACCGATGTCATGATAATAACATGCTACACGTGTGAGCAAAGAATTGCCACCAATCGCTGCGACCGCATTGGCACTTAAATTAGCTACCATCATACTATGGTGATACGTGCCGGGTGCTTCTTCTAATAGACGTTTCAATAGCGGATGGTTGGGATTACTCAATTCATTTAATACGATAACACTGTCATCAGTTACGAGCAATTCGATATACTGATGTAGTCCCATCGTCAAGAGTAACGACAACAGCGTCCCAGCTAAAGCACAAGCTAAGGCGATCCACGTTTGTCCTTCGGTAATACTCATTCCTTGATAGATCACAAGCATAATGTTCATCAACAACGGGAAGATGACCAACCACATCATTGAGATCACCAATTGTTCGGAGATACGTTGTTGACGAATGATCGCCCCCATCACACCTGAGAACAAATACGAAAGCAAAATAAAAATCAAAATATTGGTTCCAATATCGCTATAGGTATTATTGAAAATAAACATCGCAAAGATTACTTGGAACAGCGCTGCTAATAGCCCTGAGCGTCGATTCATAAATAGATTCAACACAAGCGGCGCAAATGCAGCTGGAAAGAATAACGGGATATACGGTAGTCCCCCTGATTGAAACAGTTGGAAAAACTTCATCGCGACCATACTAAGCGTCATAATCGTCATATAAAATAGATAACAATCAGTAGCTTTAGTTTTTTCTTCCATTTGTTTGACAAAAAAGATCAGCATGCCGATTTGCAGTAAAATCGCACAAACTACAGCAACCAATGAAAAATAGCTTTTATTTTTATTGGTCAATCCAAGCAATTTCAATTTTTCGATCGCCGTTTGATCGATTTGTGAACCTTCACGAACAATGATCTCCCCTTGGTAAATCATCACCGGCTGAATGGCATCTTTTGCTTCATTTTGCAATTCAGTCGTTCGTTTCTCATTTAAGAAAGTATTGGCCACGATCCCCTTACTTAATAAATAACGGATGACACTTGCTTGACTAACACTTAATTCTAGTTGATCCAATTGATTTTCAGCCGTTTGTCTAGCGGTTTCTACCTCATTGGATTTGATTTGTTTAGACATTTGTTCATTCATCAATTCAAGTGTTTGATCACGAACAGTTGCAATTTCAGCAGATGAAAGTGTAAATACATTTTGTAAAAAATTCGTGTTCATGCTTTGATAAAAATCTAAATCGTCTGAATCGATTGATTTGAATTCTTTCTTCAGTGCCGTAATCAGTTCATCTACAGTTGGTTTCACAACTTCTGTTCCATTTTTTGCGGCTTGTACTTTTTGTTGATACGATTTATCTGCCGCATCTTTCACACGTAAGATCAAGGTGAATAGATTATTGACTAAATCGTATTGTTTTTTCGCCATATCCGATTGATAGGTATATTCTGGTGTGACCGCTTCGGCTGCTAATTTGCGTTTTTGCTCCGTTGCGTTCGTATTTTCGATCGTTTTGTTCGCTCGGATATTTTCTTCCGCTACTTGGCCTTCTTGATAGCTCACACTTTTTTGCTGCACACTAGGATACAATAATAATGTACTGATAATAAAAAAGAATACTAAGACGGTCGGAATAAAAAACCGTCCCATTTTTTGATGTAATTTTGCTAAAGGTTGAATTATCATACGTTCTCCCTTCTTTATTCAAGTGCCGTTTCATGCTCATACGCTTTGATGATCTCAGCGACGACGGGATGTCTCACTACATCTGCTGCATCAAAATGAACAAATTGAATTTGTTTGATGTTTTGCAACGTTTGCTGCGCATGAACGAGACCGCTTGTGACACCTTTTGGTAAATCGATTTGGCTAGCATCTCCATTGACGATCATTTTTGAATGAAAGCCTAGTCGTGTCAAGAACATCTTCATTTGCGCGATCGTCGTATTTTGCGCTTCATCTAAAATCACAAATGCATTTTCTAATGTTCGTCCACGCATATAGGCCAATGGTGCAATTTCAATGACTCCGCGTTCCATTAGACGCGTCGTGTGTTCGACACCAAAGATTTGATACAACGCATCGTAGACTGGACGTAGGTAAGGATCAACTTTTTCTTTTAGATCACCTGGTAAAAATCCAAGTTTCTCCCCTGCTTCTACTGCTGGTCGTGTCAAGATGATTTTTTCGACTTGCCCTTTTTTTAGTGCCGCGATCGCTAATACAACGGCTAAAAACGTCTTCCCAGTTCCAGCTGGACCGATCCCAAATACTACGTCATGCTTTTCAATAGCTTCGACATAACGAATTTGACCAAGATTTTTCGCACGGATCACTTTTCCTGTACGATCTTTTAAAATCTCTTGTTCATATAACGTCAAAAAAGAACCCAATTTATGTTGATGCATCAATTTCAATGCGCTAATCACATCGGGAGTGGTAACGTTGATCCCACGATTGATCAAAAGCAATAACGCTTGGATCAATTCAACAACTTGATCGACTTGTGCTTGTTCGCCAAGCACTTGAATGACCTCGCCTCGTGTTAAAATCGTGGTTTGAGTATGTTCTTCGATAACTTTCATATGTTTATCATGTGTACCGACTAGCATCGCTAAGTCATCTGTTGATGCTAATTCGATTTCTCTAGAATATTGGTTTTCAAACAAAAAAATGATCGCTCCTTCGTGATTGAACTTTAGTACCATAATACCATAACTCGTTTTAAAACGTTACTGCTTTTCATTTTGTCTGTAAAATTGAAAAAAGTCGCAGACAAAACTGTCTGCGACGTGTCCTTACCTCTTATTTCAATAGCTCTTTCACAATTGCGTTTACTTGATTTCCATCTGCTTTACCTTTAACTTGAGGCATCACAACGCCCATTACTTTACCAAATTCTTTGGCAGAAGTCGCATTCGTTTTCACGATTGCGTCAGAAACGATTTGACGGATTTCTTCTTCAGTCAATTGCTGCGGAAGATATTTTTCTACGATGATAATTTCACCTTTTACTTTTTCAACAAGATCTTCACGACCCGCTTTTTCAAATTCAGTCAAAGAATCACGACGTTGTTTCATCTCACGAGATAAAATCGTCAATTCTTCTTCATCATTCAATTCGTGGCCAACCTTGATTTGCTCGTTTTGAAGCGATGCTTTCAACATACGAATCACGCTCAAGCGTTCTTTATCTTTAGCCTTCATCGCCGTTTTCATGTCATCGTTCAACGTACTAAGTAGCGTCACACTACCAGCTCCAATTCTTTGCGGCTAGATTAGAATTTTTTACGTTTTCTAGCTGCTTCAGATTTCTTCTTACGTTTCACACTTGGTTTTTCATAGAATTCACGTTTGCGAGATTCTTGTAAAGTACCTGCTTTTGACACGGAACGTTTGAAGCGACGAAGAGCATCGTCAAGAGATTCATTTTTGCGAACCACTGTTTTTGACATATAAATTCCCTCCCTCCGAGCTTAAAAAGTAACCGTTTTTGCTAATTGGAAACCCAACTAACAACACTGTCCTTAAAAAATTATATATGAGGGGTATCAAACTGTCAAGATGTTCTCTTAAAATGTTCTGAGAATTTCGTGATTTGACTAATTTTGGCATTCCTCACATCGTCCATAAATCTCAAAACGATGGCCCTCAACTTTACATCCTTGTAATTGGTCTTCAAAGATCGTCATCGGACAATATTGAAGCTCTTTCGTTTTGCCACACACCGAACAAATAAAATGATGGTGATGCTCACCGATTCCATGTAATTTACAGTGAAAGCGAAATTTCATCTCGCCATTTAGATCCGTTTGTTCGACGATTCCGATTTCTGAAAAATCATGTAAATTACGATAGATCGTATCATAACTGACATTAGGATACGTTTGACTTAATGCTTCGTAGACTTCTCTAGCCGGCAGATAGCGGTTGGTCTTGGCTAAATAAGTCAAGAGCATCTCTCGTTTTTTGGTATATTTAAACCCGTAAGTTTTTAATAATTCTAGCGCTTGCTCAATTCCTGATTCGTGCGTGTGCTGCGTGTGATTTGTCATAGCTGTTTACCCCTAAATCCAAATGATTACGATTCATTTTAGTCACTTTATGGTATACTATTCCTATAAAAAAAACAAGTGAGGCGAATTTTATGACAGACAATCCGATTATTAATTTCTTTGTGGTATCTGATTCTGCTGGTGAAACGGCTACAAAACTTGCCCAAGCAACCATGGCACAATATCCTTCAGTTGATTTTTCCCTACATCGCAGAACCTTTATCCGTTCAAAAGAAGCACTTTTAAAAACATTAAAAGACGCAAAACAAAAAAACGGTGTGATTTTACATACCTTGATCAAAACAGAATTGATCGAATTGACAAATGAATTTTGTGAACAAAGTGGCGTCTTTCATATGGACGTTCTTTCTCCTGCAGTTGATGAAGTCGCAAGACGTACCGGTATCGAACCTTCGCGTGAACCAGGTGCGATGCATCACTTAAATGAAAATTATTTTAAACGAATCAAAGCGATGGAGTTTGCTGTCAAATACGATGATGGGAAAGATCCAAGAGGCTTTTTAGAAGCAGACGTTGTATTATTAGGCGTTTCTAGGACATCTAAAACGCCACTTAGTTTGTTTTTAGCGAATAAAAATCTAAAAGTGGCCAATCTTCCAATCGTACCGCAAGCGCATATCCCTAAACAAATTTGGGACGTCGATCCTAAAAAGATCGTTGGTTTGACGAATGATCCAGACGTTTTAAATTCGATTCGCAAAGAGCGCATGTTGACCTATGGGTTAAATCCCGATACGGCCTATTCAAATATTGATAAGATCCGTGAAGAACTAGATTTTGCACAAGATCTTTATGAGAAAATCGGTTGTGTCGTGATCAATGTGGCATCTTTATCTATCGAAGAGACAGCCTCTATGATTTTAAATGCCTTAAAATTAGAAGACCACAGTTATTACATTACCGATTCTGACGAAAGTACCAAACCAATTTAAAACAAAAAGCTGTGCCAAAAGTAGATAGCTAAAAAATAAGTCGAATCAGTACCTATTTCGGTAATGATTCGACTTATTGTTGGCAATGCTACTTCTGATGCACTATTTATCTATCTTTTAGGGAGTGTGACGCTTGTCACACTCCCGTTTTTTCGACTTGGATCCCTTTAGTATCGATCGCTAATGCTTCGATTACTGCAGTATCTTTTGCATAAAGAGCCAATTGGTTCATCAATTGTGCTTCTTGATCTTTTGGTGTTAAAAACAATACTGTTGGACCTGCACCGCTTAAAAACGCTCCATAGGCTCCATTTTTTGTTGCTAAATTTTTTAATTGTGCTAACTCTGGAACGATTTTTGCACGAAAGGATTCGTGGAAACGATCTTTTGCCATCATGCTAGCAGCTAGTTTTATATCGTTAGTGAGCAATGCCCCCAACATGACATTTGCAATTGCACTCGCTTTTACTGCCTCTTGATAAGTAAATGTCTCTGGCAATACTGCACGGCTCGTTTTCGTCAATAACTCTTGTTTGGGAATGTAGGCGACAATTCCACATTCGGGAAAAGGCGCAGTGACGTTGTCCACTTGACCACTTGTCGCATCATAAGAAGCAATCGCTAATTGACCGAAAATCGCTGGGGCCACATTATCTGGATGACCTTCAATTTTAGTTGCAAGTGTAAGTTTTTCGTGATTCGAAAGATTTAGTCGTCCTAATTGGTTGGCTAATTCAATTCCTGCGACAATCACAGAAGAGCTACTTCCCAATCCTCTGGCTAAAGGAATTGTCGATGTCATCTGAATTCGGTGTGGAACTAAGTCTTTTGTGACCGATAAGGCAGTTTGAATCAGTAAATTTTCTTGATCACTTGCAATATCTTGACCTAGATCGTGTTCGATTTCCCATGCATCTGTAGTTTCTTTTACCGTAATTTCTAGATAACGATTGACGGCGATCCCACAAGAATCAAACCCCGGTCCAAGATTCGCACTCGTTGCTGGAATTTTTATTTTCATTGTCCATCCTCTTTTTCTTTAGCATCAAATATCTCTAGGCATTTACTAAATGAAGTAAGTTCTGCGATTTGTGTACATAATTGCGTTTTTTCAGCCTCTAAAATCGGCTTCGTACGTACCATAATATACGTTTTCGTTTCAACGGTTTGATGTACGATCGTATCAATCCACGTCAATTGTTGATTCGTAAATTTCTTGATTTGCGTCGGTTGTTCAAAGCAAATCCCGTATATCTTTGGCGTTTTTTTACCAAGTGTGGCTGGCTTTAGCGATGAAGAAGTAGATGTTTGTGTTGTGAGATAGTGATAAAGATCTGCTAATACGCTAGAAGCTGTTGGAGCAGCTCCAGCTCCAGGACCACTTAAAAACGTCTGACCGATCTGTTTACTTTCAATCACTAAAGCATTGGTTTCTTGATCAATTTGAGCAAGTAATTGTTGCGTATCAATCAATGTTGGTGCCACTTGTAGTTCGACTTGATCAGCTACTGCTTTGACCGTCGTCAATAATTTTACTTTGTAGCCAAACTGTTTGACAAGCGCTAAATAGTCACTTGAAAGATCTTCGATACCTTCTAATGCGACTTGCTCGAGTGAAGGGGCGATTTTATAGACGACCTGTGCCAACACGATCGCTTTATAAGCTGCATCGGTTCCCGAAACATCGTTAAACGGATCCGATTCTGCGTATCCCAATTCTTGAGCTAAAGCTAGTGCGTGCTCGTAACTTAGTGATTCATCTAGCATCTTACTTAAAATAAAATTAGTGGTTCCGTTCAAGATACCCGTCATTTTCGTAATCTCATCAAACGCAAATTGCTGTTGTAACGTTTGGATAATTGGAATACCACCACCAACACTTGCTTCATAGAGTAAAGCGACATTATAAGTTTGCGCAAGGTCATTTAATGATGCGCCATGAGAAGCAACCAGATCTTTATTTGCAGTGATCACGCTCTTTTGCTTCATCAAACACGCTTCGATATATTCTTTTGCAGGATGGATACGACCAAGTAATTCAATTACGAGCTCAATCTCTGGATCGTTTGTGATTGTTTCAATCGACTCTGTTAACTCGATGCCATAACGCTGTGCAATTGAACGTTTATCAGATTGTGTTACTGAGCGAACCAATGCTGTTTTGATTTGAATCTTTCTACCTGTTTGATCTACCATCTTTTTTTGATGATGCGCGAGCAATTCAACGACCTTTCCCCCTACAGATCCTAGTCCTAAAATCGCAATATTTAGTGGCTTGTCTTCCATATAAACTCCTTTTCTGAAAGAAATCTCTTTCATTGTTTTCTAATAATTTCCATTAGCATAACAAAAAGCGACCACAAAAACTAGGATTTTCTGAAAATCCATCAAAAGAAGCTTGATTGATGATGAACATGTTCAAAGGTCTTCGTCAACACTTCGACTACGTGATGATCATCTAAACTATATAAAATCGCCTTTCCTTCGCGTCTAGTTTTTACAATATGTTTATCTCGCAGTAAGCGCAATTGATGAGACACGGCAGACTGTTCCATATCCATTTCTTGAGCAATCGTGGTCACATTTTTCTCACCCGTTTGTAAAAACAATAAAATTTTCAAGCGATTACGATCACTCAATACTTTAAATAATTGGACTACTTGTTCGAGTTCATTTGCTGAAGTTTCCATAATTCACCTACTTTATTCGATAGAAAAAACTAGGACCAAGAACATCCTAGTTTTCATTCATTTATGCTAAAGCATTAATCGCTGCTTCTAAATCATTGATTTTTTGATCCGCTGCTTCTTTAGTATCTGCTTTAACACCAATGTAAAATTTGATTTTTGGTTCCGTTCCTGAAGGACGTACTGCAATCCAACTATCGTCTACCAATTGGTATTTTAATACATTAGATGCTGGTGTTGTCATTTCACTTGTTTCATTTGTATTTAGATTTGTGATCGTGCCTGCTTGAAAATCTTCAGCAACGGCTACATCGATACCCGCAAATGCAGTCGGTGCTTGTTCACGAAAACGCGTCATTAAAGCAGCGATTTTTGCTGCACCTTCTTGACCACTCATCGTTACAGAAATCGTTTTTTCAGCATAATAGCCATAGGTTTCGAAAATTTCTTGTAATGCATCGTATAATGTTTTTCCTGCTTTTTTATAATATGCGGCAATCTCAGCCAATAAAACAAGCGCTTGAATTGCATCTTTGTCACGAACAAAAGATTTTACAAGATAGCCATAGCTTTCTTCAAACCCAAACATGAAAGTATGTGAATGGTCTTCTTCAAATTGTTCGATTTTTTCTGCAATGAATTTAAACCCAGTCAACACGTTCATCATCGTAACGCCATAGCTTTTAGCAATCGCTGTTGGCAATTCACTTGATACGATTGATTTTAAGACAGCCGCGTTTTCTGGTAGCGTATTGGCTTGTTTATGCGCCTCTAAAATATAGTGGATCATGATTGCTCCGATTTGATTTCCAGTCAACACTTGGTAGTCACCATTTGGCAAACGGACAGCTGCGCCTAAACGGTCTGCATCTGGATCTGTCGCGATCAAAAGATCAGCTTCTTCTTTTTTCCCTAGTGTCATCGCATACTCAAATGCTCCTGCTTCTTCAGGATTTGGTGATTTCACTGTTGAAAAGTCTGGATCAGGAATCCCTTGATTTGGTTCGATCACAAATTTTTCAAATCCTGCTTGTTTCAACGCACGCTCACCTAGCATACGACCTGTCCCGTGTAATGGCGTATAGACTAATTTTAATTCTTTACCCATTTCTTCAACTAGTGCATGATTGATCGTCACTTCTTTAATACGCTCTAAATACGCATGATCGACTTCTTCACCAATAATTGAGATCAAGCCACTTGTATGAATCTCAGCTTCAGATAATACGGGGATCTCTAGTGGATTTTCAATCTCACGTACGAATCCAGTCAATGCATCTGCATCTGCTGGTGGCATTTGACCACCGTCTTCACCGTAGACCTTATAGCCATTGTATGCTGCTGGATTATGCGAAGCGGTAATCATGATTCCAGTAAAAGCATGTAAATGACGTACAGCAAATGATAATTCTGGCGTTGGACGCAACCCTTCAAATACAAATGAAGGAATATCGTGTTTAGCTAATGTACGTGCAGCTTCCATCGCGAATGTTTCTGAAAAATGACGTGAGTCATATGCAATCGCCACACCACGTTTTTTAGTTTCAGGATCTTGTGTATCCATAAATCGTGCCAATCCTTCAGTTGCTTGACGTACGGTATAGATGTTCATTCGGTTAATCCCAGGACCTAATAAACCGCGCATTCCTGCTGTTCCAAACTCTAATTGCGTATAAAAAGCATCTTCTAGTGCGGCAGGATCTTGCTCCAATTTTTCTAATTCTGATTTTAAAGAAGAATCCAATGTTTCTTCTTTTTTCCATTGCTCAAAAACTTCTTTCCAAGACATAAAGAACACCCTTTCATCATTCATTCATTTTAAGTATATCATTAATTACATAGGACGCCTAGAAAAAAAAGATGCGCCTAAGCGCATCTTTTACAATGATTCGATATAATTATATACGTTTTGGCCTGCGATACTTCCTTCACCGACTGCTGTTGTGATTTGACGCAATTCTTTTTCACGCGCATCCCCGACTGCAAAGACGCCTGGAACTTTCGTTTGCATGTTATTATCTGTTACGATCCAACCTTCTTCATTTAAAATCCCAGTATTTTGGAATGGCTCTGTCAGAGGATCTAGTCCGACATAGATAAACACACCATCTGCTGCTTCTTCTTTGACTTCATCAGTCTTCACGTTACGTGTTTTCACGCTTTGCACGACCATATCGTTTCCTGTGATCTCTTCTACGACAGTATCCCAAATAAATGAGATTTTTTCATTCGCAAATGCGCGTTCTTGAATGATTTGTTGGGCACGTAGTTCATCACGACGGTGGATAATGACAACTTCCTTAGCAAAACGTGTCAAATAGATCGCTTCTTCGACTGCTGAATCGCCGCCACCAACAACCACTAATTTTTTGTTGCGGAAAAATGCACCATCACAGACAGCACAATACGATACCCCACGGCCTGCATACTCGTCTTCACCCAGAACACCTAATTTACGATGATCACAGCCTGTCGCAATAATCACAGTTTTTGCCTGATAAGTTTCATCATCTGTGATCACTTCTTTGTAATCGCCTTGATCTTTGATTCCTTTAACGATGCCATACGCATTTTTAGTTCCAAAGCGCTCCGTATTTTCATACATTTTATTTGCTAAATCTGGTCCTTGAATAGAATCAAATCCTGGATAGTTTTCGACTTCGGCCGTATTGTTCATTTGACCACCAGGGGCTCCACGCTCGATCATTACGACATTTAAATTTGCTCTAGAAGCGTAAAGCGCTGCGGTCATCCCTGCAGGTCCTGCTCCGATTATTACTACATCATACATAATTTTTCCCTCCGTTTTCTCACTGTCTAAACTTTACTTTTTTCTAGACACTCTGTCGACTATTTTGCTTTGAATTTTAAAAAAAAGCAAGTGTTCTTTTTTTATTGGAGTTTCTTCATAGAACTTGACTTTCTAATTTGGTGGAGTAAACTTTTCAAGAAGTTGTTGCTAAGTCGTGTTCAAAAGAAAGGAACCTATTGTGACCAAATTATTTCGCCTTACCCCATCTGATTCTGAATTATTGTTTTTAAGTTGGCCGATTTTTATTGAATTTTTCTTACGTGTGGTCATTGGAAATGTCAATGTTTGGATGATCTCACATTATTCTGAACCCGCTGTTGCCTCGATTGGTGCTGCCAATCAATTGTTGAATTTATCGATTTTTATTTATGGTTTTGTTACAGTGGGTACCCAAATCATTATTGCACAGCTTCTTGGTGCTAGACGTAACCATGAAATTAAAGAAGTCATCAATACAAGTTTATTTAGTGCCTTTTTGATCGGTCTGATAATCAGTGTAACGTTTATCAGTCTTTCTAGTCCGTTACTGCACATCATGAACCTCACACCTGATCTGATTGCCATTGGAAAAAGTTATTTGCAGATTTTTGGAGGTAGTTTAGTGATTTCAGCGTTGTCAGCTGTGATTATCGCGATTTTACGTACACATGGCTATACCAAACCAGCTCTTTTAATCCCTATGACAGCCAGTATCTTGGCCGTTATTGGCAATTACTTTGCTCTTTATGGTCCCTTTGGTCTACCAAGTTTTGGCGTAGCAGGATTAGCGTGGTCTAGTGTTTTTGGTAATGGTATCGGGTTGATCATTGCTGTTGTATTATTGAAGAAACATATTTATTATTCGTTGACGGAATTGTCCCTTAAACGCTTCTCCTTTAAGCGTATGAAACAAATCTTAACTTATGGTCTTCCTTCTTCAGGCGAATCATTATCGTATCAAGGGGCTCAAGTCGTCGTAACTATGATCGTGGCTTCTTTAGGGGCAAGTGTACTGATCGCCAAATCATATATTACGGCCATTTCACAATTCGTCTATTTGATTGCTGCAGCTTTAAGTCAAGGAAATCAGATTATGATCGGTCGTCATGTAGGGGCAAAAGAATTTGATCGTGCGTATACTAGAGGCATGCGCTCCATGATTCTTGGTGTGAGTGCAAGTGTATTGATTTGTATTCTGACTTACATTTTTATCGAGCCTATCATGGGGATCTTTACCACAGATGAAACCGTCATTGCGATTGCCAAGCAAGTCTTTTTAGTTGAAATCTTATTAGAAGCTGTTCGTTCGGTCAATATGATCTTAGTTGGATCCTTAAATGCAAGCGGTGATGTCAAATATCCACTAGTGTGTAGTTTAATCGTCTTATGGATCATCAGCCTGCCGTTTTCTTATCTGTTAGCTATCCCTATCGGTTGGGGTCTTGTTGGCGTATGGATTGCCTATGCGATCGATGAATTATTACGTAGCCTATTGATGATCTATCGTTGGCGCTCTGGAGTGTGGCGTTCTAAAGCGGTACTAGATCAAAAAGAAGAAGTCGAACTGGCTTAATTCGTGGGTATTTGTTCGCTTTTTGTGTATACTAAAGTTGTACTGATTTCATATTGGAGGGTATAATATGACAACAATTTATGATATTGAAGTAGTAGATGAATCGGGTAATGCTTACACGCTTGAACGCTATAAAGGACAAGCGATGATGATCGTCAATACAGCAACAAAATGCGGCTTAAGAGGACAATTTTCTGATCTTGAAGCACTTTATAAAAAATACCAAGACCAAGGATTTGTCGTTCTCGGCTTTCCTTCAAATCAATTCCATCAAGAAGTCAGTGATGGACAAAAGGCTGCTGAAAGCTGTCGTCTTTCTTATGGAGTAAGTTTTCCAATGCATGAAATCATCGCCGTAAATGGAAAAGAAGCCCATCCTTTATTTACGTATTTAAAAGAGGCTCAAGGTGGTTTGCTGTCTGATGCCATCAAATGGAATTTTACAAAATTTTTAGTCGATAAAGAAGGACATGTCATTAAACGCTATGGTCCAAAAACATCCCCATTAGATGCAACTACTGATATCGAAGCAATTTTATAAAAAAAATGGGGTGTGACAAATGTCTGTCACACCCCATTTTGCACTAAACAAATACTACTCCAGAAGTGATTCCTTCAAAAATAAGCTAAATCATTACCGATATAGTTGAAGCTATTATCGGAATGTTTCGGCTTATTTTTTTAAGCTGTAAACTTCTATCAGCACCTCTTTTTAGACTTCTGCACTTTGTAAAGCATACATGTCAGCATAAAGCCCCATTTGTTCGATCAATTGTTCATGTGTTCCACGTTCTACAATGTTTCCATGATCCAATACAAGAATTAAATCCGCATCTTTGATGGTCGACAACCGATGGGCGATTGCAATCGTTGTACGACCACGGCGCATATTTTGCAAGCCTTCCTGAATAAATCCTTCTGTTTCGGTATCGATATTAGCGGTTGCCTCATCTAAAATCAAAATTTTCGGTTGCGTTACAATCGTACGTGCAAATGAAATCAATTGGCGTTGCCCGCTAGAATATCCCGCACCGCGTTCAATTACTTTAGCATGATATCCGCCTGGTAATTTTTGGATAAACGCATCCGCTTGAACAAATCGAGCTGCTTCTTCGACTTCAAATTGCGTGATATTTGGATTCATCAGACGAATATTGTCACTAATATCCCCATAAAATAGAAAAGCGTCTTGAAGTACTAATCCTAATTTTTCACGCAGCTCAGCTAACGGAAATTCTCGAATATCACGGTCATCGATCAAGACTTGTCCTTCACCAAATTCATAAAAACGCATCAATACATTAATGATCGAACTTTTTCCGCTACCAGTATGCCCGACTAAGGCTACCGTTTGTCCTGGATAAGCAATAAACGAAATATCTTTTAGTACTGGATGTTGCCCGTCATAAGAAAACGTCACGTGGCGAAATTCGATTTTCCCTTGTGTCACGGTAGCATCGGCTTGTGCATAAGGTTGTGGTGTTGCTTCTTCATGATCCAATATCGTCAAAATCCGACTACTCGCTACGATTCCATCTGTAAAGACACTTAAGGAGTCCATCATTTGCGTCATCGGATTAAAAAAGCTCGATACGTACGTAGTAAAGGCATAGATCAGGCCAACTTCAATCGGTGAGTGCATCGCGTCGATCCCAAATAAACTTAAAGAAACTGCTACTGCTAGAGCATATAATAAATTAATAATTGGCGCCAAAAGCAAAGAATTTGTGCGAATCATCGCAAAACGGGTAGCCAAATAATCGTTATTTGTCGCTTCAAATTCACGATTCAAACGTTCTTCTTGTCGAAATTGTTGGATAATACTCATCCCAGAGATCGATTCATTCAACTTGGTATTTAACTGACTCAAGCGTTCACGCATTTGGCGATAGATCTTCGAGCTGTATTTTTGGTAATACCAAATGACAAATAATAAGATCGGCAAAAATAATAAATTGATACACGCAATTTTAGCATTGATCTGGAACATCGCGATGAATGAGGACACGACGGCAAATACGCCCGTAATGACCGTTAAAAAGACGTACCAAAATTCATTAAGCGATTCTGTATCGTTTGATACTCGCGATACAATCGATCCCGCCGGTGTTTGATCAAAGTACCGCATACCAAGTGTGTGTAACTTTTTAAATAGTGTGAGACGTACATGTTGTAACGTTTTTAACGAGGCCATCGAATACAAATAACTTTGAAAAAACCAAATAATGGCTTTTAAAAGTGTTCCGAAAAGATACAACACACCAAAAAAGAGAATAATTTGCGTGGTCGCTGATTTAGTCGTCAAATAATTGTCAATCAAATATTGCAAGACCTTTGGCATCAAAATATTGACGATCGCTAAGGCTAAAGAAAAGCCAATCGCAATCACATATGTCTTACGGTACGCTTTGGTAAATTTGAGCATTCGTTTAATGATTGTTAGCTGTTCTTTCAAAGGCAAGGATTTGGACCATTCTGATTGTTTTTCCATTAGGCTTCTCCTCCTTCAATTTTTGCTTCAAGTTGTTGTTTTTCCCACATTTTACGATACCAACCATCATAAGCTAATAACTCATGATGTGTCCCGCGTTCGGTAATCTTTCCTTCATCAAACACTACGATCTCATCGGCGTGCATCACACTACTTAAACGATGCGCGGCAATGATTGTCGTTTGTCGATGGTGTTCCGTGCGTAATTGAGTCAAGATTTTTTCTTCCGTTTTTGCATCAACTGCCGATAAGGCATCATCTAAAATCAACAACTCCGGTCTTACAACTAAAGCTCTGGCAATCGACAACCGTTGCTTTTGACCACCAGACAACGATACCCCTCTCTCTCCGACCATCGTGTCATATCCTTGTGGCAATTGTAAGATATCTTCGTGGATTGCAGCCATCTTCGCAGCTTGATACACTTGTTCTTTAGGTAAAGTCGGATTAGCAAAGCGAATATTGTCTAAGATCGTCATAGAAAATAAAAAGTGATCTTGTGGTACATACCCAATCGATTGCAACAATGCATCTAAAGTATATTGACTCAACCCGTGTTGGCCAAATAAAATCTTACCGTTAAAATGATCGTATTCGCGTAACAATAATTTTAGCAGCGTTGTTTTTCCCGCTCCAGTTTTCCCAACTAGTCCTAATGTTTGTCCTTCTTTTATGGTAATTTGAATATCTTGTAATGCGATTGCGTTTTGTTTTGGATAATGAAATTCATTAATTGCAATCATTACATCCCCTTGAGCCTTGGTTTTGATGCCATGCTTTTCTTCGATGATATGCGTTTGATGTGCCAATAGTGCTTCGATTCGATCATAACTCGCATTTCCTCGTTCGATGACATTAAACAAGCGCCCAATCGCAAACATCGGCCATACTAACATCCCGATATAGCTTACAAAAGACACCAATTGTCCGATCGTAATCGTTTCGTTCATGACATAGCGTCCACCAATGATAATCGTCAGCACATAAGAAAGGCCAATAATCAAGGTAATTGCAGGATCAAATAACGCATCTAAGCGATTGACCCGCTGATTTTTCACAATCGCCTGTTCGATCTTCGTTTCAAAATCGGCGATATCTTCTTCTTCTTGACCAAATGTTTTGATAACCTTCATTCCAGTAATACTTTCTTGTGCTTTATCATTGATCGTGGAAAAGGCCGCTTGTGATTCACGAAATGCCGCATGGATTTTTGATCCTAAAACTCGAGACGTTACGGCTAATAGTGGTAATGGAATCATCGCTAAGATCGTCAAACGCCAGTCTACAAATAACACCATCGCGACAATCGTCGAAATCCCTGTGATCAACGAATCGGCAAATGTTAAGATTCCTGCTCCAGCAACGTTTTGGACCGCACTAACATCATTTGTCGCATGTGCCATCAAATCACCAGTACGATGTTGTTGATAGAATTCGTGATCCATTTTCGTAAAGTGTCGAAACAATCGTTCGCGTAAGCTTCGTTCTAAACGCGCGGCACTTCCCCAAATATTCGTCCGCCAAATAAAACGAAACACATATTGTAAACTAGCGGCGACTACTAAAATACTGATCCACATTACTAGACGTGAACTCGTTAACAAACGACCATCGATTTCATCAATGATTACACCAATAATTTTTGGTGGAATTAATTGAACGATAGCGACTACAATCAATGCGATAATTCCAACAATATAATGTTTCTTTTCAGCTTTAAAAAACCAACCTAATTTTTTAAATATCGACACCTTACTTCACTCCTTTTAGCGTCAGAAAAACGCGAACTGGAATATCAGCCCGCGTTAAAATCAATTATTTTTGATTTTTCATTTGTTGCATCATTTGACGAATTTTTTTCTCAGATGGTTTTTGCCCCATCGACATCATCATTGAACGCAACATATCCTCGTTGATTGGAGGATTTTTTTTCAAGTAATCTTGCATATATTTACGCGCTAAGAAAAAGCCACCTACAGCTCCTAAAGCTAATGCAACAATTGCCACTACTACATACCACATTTAGCAAACACTCCTTTCTTGAATGCACTCTCAATTTTCTATTTTACTAGAAAATAAAATAAAAACAATCCAAAAATAAAAAGTTATCTCTCTAAAATTTCAGTTTGGATTTTTTCGATCATCTGCGGATCAAAGGTTTGCGTTTGAAACATCTCGATCTCGCGTTTATATGGTGCACGTTTTGTCTTTTTATCCTCACCGACATAAGGTGTTTCTAAAATTTTAGGTAACGTTAGCAATTGGGGATGGTGTACAACGTGATTCAATGCATCAAAACCGATTGTACCAAAGCCGATATTGGCATGACGGTCTTTATGTGACCCTTGAGGATTTTTCGAATCATTAACGTGTAATACTTTCAAGCGATCTAACCCAATAATATGATCAAATTCGTTTAAGACACCATCAAAATCTTCTTTTATATTGTAGCCTGCATCATTAGTATGACACGTGTCTAGTGTAACCGACAGTTTTTCATTCAAGGTAACGCCCTCAATGATCTGTGCTAATTCTTCAAATGTTCGCCCAATCTCTGTTCCTTTTCCAGCCATCGTTTCTAAGGCGATCTGAGGAATCTGATCTTTATCTAAGACTTCATTCAATCCTTTGATGATCTGCTTAATACCAGCATCCGCCCCTTCGCCTACATGTGCACCAGGGTGCAAGGTAATTTGAGTAGCGCCTAATGCTTGGGCACGTCGAATTTCTTCACGTAAAAATTCAATCGCAAATCCAAAATTTTGCGGTTTGATCGTATTGCCTAAATTAATGATATATGGGGCATGCACGACGATATCTCCTAAGCCGTGTGATTCCATAAATGCTTGTCCAGCTTCAATATTTAATTCCTCAATCGGTTTACGACGAGTATTTTGCGGTGCCCCAGTATAAATCATAAACGTTGTTGCATCGTAACTTGCCGCTTCTTTTGCTGAAGCGAGTAACATCTCTTTTCCACTCATGGAAACATGTGAGCCAATTCTCATTAAATTCTCCTTTAATCAAAAAAGGCGTGTGTTTGACCACACACCTTTTTTTAAAATGTTAGTAAAAAGTATTTTTTCTTTCCTCGTCGAATCACAACAAAACGATCTGATAGTTTATCGCTAGCTTGTAAAACGTAATCCACGCTTTGAACGCGTTCACCATTGACATAGATCGCACCATTTTGTAAATCTTCACGTGCTTGACGTTTGGATGAAGCGATATTTGCTGCAATCAATAGCTCAAGTAATTGATCCGAATCTTCTGATGTCACATGATACGTTGGGACATCTTTAAACCCTTGTTCGATTTCTTCACCAGTCAGTTGTTTGATCTCACCATTAAACAAGGCATTCGAGATACGAACTGCTTGTTCATAGCGTTCTTGACCGTGGACAAGTGTCGTTACTTCTTTAGCCAACGCTTTTTGTGCCACTCGACTTTCTGGTGCTGCTAAAAATGCTTTTTCGATTTCAGCGATTTCTGCTAAAGGTAAGAAAGTAAAGTATTTTAAGAACTTGATCACATCACGATCATCCGTGTTGATCCAAAATTGGTAGAATTCGTACGGTGTTGTTTTTTCTGCATCTAACCAAACCGCGTTACCTTCTGTCTTCCCAAATTTTGTTCCATCAGCTTTAGTGATCAACGGCATTGTAAGTCCAAATCCTTGAACTTCTTTTTCACGGCGTAGTAATTCGATCCCTGAAGTAATATTTCCCCATTGATCACTACCACCTAATTGCAATAGACAACCGTGTGTTTCGTATAATTTTAGAAAATCATATGCTTGTAGTAATTGATAAGCAAATTCTGTATATGAGATCCCGCTTTCGATACGACGTTTGACACTTTCTTTACTCATCATATAATTGATGGTAAAGTTTTTCCCAACATCGCGTAAAAAATCGATCATCGAAATTTCGCCTAACCAATCATAATTATTGGCAATAATTGCCGGAGCTGTTTCGCTTTCAAAGTCAATAAAGCGCGACAATTGACCTTTAATTTGATTGGACCATTGTTGCACGATATCTAATGTATTCAATTGGCGTTCTTGATCTTTAAATGAAGGATCACCGATCATTCCTGTCCCACCACCAACTAGAGCGATTGGAACGTGTCCATTTTGTTGGAAACGGCGTAACATTAGTACAGGTAACAAATGTCCAATATGCAAGCTATCGGCAGTTGGATCAAACCCAACATATAATTTTACAGATTCCTCATTCAGTTGTTTTTCTAATGCGGCTTCATCGGTTGTTTGAAATACCAAGCCACGATCTTTTAGTTCTTGAAAAAAGTCAGAACTCATTTTTTTTCCCCCTTACGGCGTAGTCATTCTCCATATTAACTGATATTTTTAAGAAAGAAAAGTATCAAGTGCAAATTCTTCGATTTTCCATCTAATCGTCCACCTATCCTTCTAATCTATTTTTTGATATAATCATACAGAATAATATGAAAATTGAGGTGACCCTTTTGGCACAAAAACGAGCAACAAAAAAATCAAGACAAACACCTCGTTCTTCTGGTGGCTTATTTTATTTTAATGTCGCAATGCGCGTGATTCAGTCCCTTGTTTTATTCGTCATTTGTATCGGGATTTTTGCTGGCTCACTCGGTTTAGGAATTGGCGTAGGATATTTTGCCTATTTAGTAGAAGACACGAAACTACCAAACAAACAAACGCTCCAACAAGAACTTGGCAACATCTCGCAAACATCAACCTTGACGTATGCCAATAACGCGATGATCGCTACC
The DNA here is from genome assembly GCF_913775425.1 of uncultured Enterococcus sp. Classification (GTDB taxonomy): domain Bacteria; phylum Bacillota; class Bacilli; order Lactobacillales; family Enterococcaceae; genus Enterococcus_G. The sequence goes on along the minus strand of NZ_CAJYIS010000011.1, from coordinate 47,025 downwards.
GTAAATTCTGATTTACAGCGAACGACCGTCAAATCAGATCAAATTTCTGATTTAGTTAAAAAAGCAATCGTCGCAACGGAAGACGAAAATTTCTATGAACACAATGGATTTGTCCCTAAAGCCGTACTTCGGGCTTTGATTTCTGAAGTAACCGGTATTGGCAGTAGTGGTGGATCTACTTTGACCCAACAATTAGTCAAGCAGCAAATGTTAACTAACGAAACGACCTTTAAACGCAAAGCCAACGAAATCATTCTTGCGCGTCAAGTAGACGATGTTTTTTCAAAAGATGAAATCGTAACGATGTATTTAAATGTATCTCCTTTTGGACGCAATAACAAAGGTCAAAATATCGCAGGTGTCCAAGAAGCCGCTGAAGGGATCTTTGGAGTTCAACCTAGTGAGCTAAATCTAGCACAAGCGGCCTTTCTTGCTGGATTGCCACAAAGTCCAATCAGCTATAGCCCTTACAATGCCGACGGTTCTTTGAAAGAAGATGACTCGCTTGGATTAAAACGTAAAGATTTTGTCTTATTTAGCATGTATCGAACAAAAGCGATCACCAAAGAAGAATACGAAGAGGCAAAAAATTATGATCTTGCAAAAGACTTCCTTCCTCAAGATCAAACCAATCAAGATGAACAAAGTTATCTTTATTATGCTGTTCTTGATCAAGCAAAAGAAGTTTTAGCAAAACAATTAGCTACACAAGCCAAAGTGAGTACGCAAGATTATCAAAAAGAAGCAATCAAAAATTCTTATGAAGAATTGGCAGAACAAAAAATTGCATCTGGTGGGTACACTGTTAAGTCGACAATCGACCAAGGAGTCTACCAAGCGATGCAGGATGCTGTAGCGGCTAATGGCTACTTGCTTGATGACGATACAGGAGTGGAAACGCAAGTTGGGAATATTCTCATGGACAATAAGACGGGTAAAATCCTAGGTTTTGTCGCTGGTCGTGATTTTTCAACGAATCAGTTTGATCATGCGTTTGTAGCCAAGCGACAAGCAGGTTCAGCAATCAAACCCGCTTTAGTGTACGGCCCTGCTGTGGATCAAGGATTGATTGGTACAGAATCACGTGTATCCAATTATGAAACCAACTGGGGTGGCGAAGGTGATGATAGTGGTGATGCGGTCGTCAATGCGACGCAAATCAATATGAATACCTTCCAAACAGTACGCGATGCCATCTCTTGGTCTAATAATATTCCGGCCTATCAAATCTATCAAGCCACTTTAAACAATGCCAAAGATGATCGTTTTGTTTATGATGAGTATCTTTCTAAGATGGACTATCCTGATCTTGACCAATGGAGCTATAAGTCAGCACCTCTTGGCGTAATGGATCTAACCGTCTTAGAACAAACAGCCGGTTTCCAGACCTTGGCTAATGGTGGAACTTATCAAAAAGGGCATTTAATCGATACCATCACTGACTCTACTGGTCAAGTCGTCTATCAATATGATGAAAAACCAGTTCAAGTGTATTCTAAAGCAACAGCTTCGATTATGAATGATTTGATGCGTAGTGTATTAGATAGCAAAATTACCACACCATATAAAAATGTATTAGGCTCAGTCAATGGTACATTAGCTTCCGCTGATTGGGTTGGAAAAACAGGAACAACAAACGACTATGTAGATTCTTGGCTCGTTGTCTCTACTCCTTCGATCACGCTAAGTGGTTGGACAGGACATGATGACAATACACCATCTGATTCAGGGGCAAGCAAACGCCAAGCCAACTATATGGCCTACTTGGCTAATGCAATCTATCAGGCAAATCCTGAATTGATCAATACCAATGAGAAATTTACTCTAGACAATAGTGTCAAAAAAGAAAAAGTTGCGACTTTCACTGGTGAAAAATTGGTTAATACTGTGACCATTAACAACTATAAAGTAACCGTTCCAAAAGAAACAACTACCTCTTATTGGGCGAAAGATGGTCTAAAAGATAGTACGTTTAAATTTGGAATCGGCGGAACCGATAGCAACTACCTCGATTACTGGCGTACTATTGCTCCACGTATTCCAAATAACTAAAATGAGGCTGTGACAGAAGTGGGCAGCTCTAAAAAATAAGCCGCATCATTCCGATAATAGATTCATCTATTTCGGTCATGATGCGGCTTGTTTTTCGAAGACGTTACTTCTGAAACACCCTGTATTCGATTTTTAAAGGATGTGCCAAACGGCACATCCTTTTGTTTATTTAGAAGATCCTTTTTCAACGATGTGGTAAGGTAACGTGATCGTTTTTTCTTCCACTTCTTCTTTGTTCATTAATTTGGTCAATAAACGCATCGATACTGCACCTAAATCATATAGCGGTTGGCTAATACTAGTTAAGCGCGGACGAGCCACTTCTGTTAAGAGTGAGTTATTGCTTGTAATGATCTCAAACTCTTCTGGTACGTTAATTCCACGATCTAATAATCCATCTAAGATTCCGATCGCTAATTCGTCATCTGTTACATAAGCCGCTGTAGCACCACTATTTAATAAGCGATCCACTAAAGCTAATCCATCTTTAAAGCTATAAGGTGTCTCAAAGATCAATCCTTCATTGTAGGCTAAATCAGCCTCTTTCAATGCTTCTTTATAACCTGATAAGCGATTATGACCATTGATTGGATCAATCAACGCCCCACTGATAAATGCGATTTTTTCATTGCCATTTTTAGCAAGCAATGTCACCGCTTCTTTTGTCGCTGCAGTATAATCAATATTCACACTACCCACTTGTTCATCTGGATCAATCGATCCGGCTAAAACAACTGGTGTTTTCGAACGTGAAAATTCGCCTCTGATTTCATCAGTAATGTGATGTCCCATAAAAATAATCCCATCTACTTGTTTAGCTAACAGATTATTCAATACGGAAACTTCTTTTGCACTTTCACCATCTGAGTTGGTTAAGATAATATTGTATTTATACATAGTTGCAACATCATCGATTCCACGAGCTAGTGAAGAGAAAAACATGTTGCTAACGTTTGGAATGATGACACCTACTGTGGTCGTCTTTTTACTTGCCAGTCCTCTAGCTACAGCATTAGGACGATAGTCTAGACGATCAATGACCTCTAAAACTTTTTTTCGTGTCACTGGTTTTACATTTGGGTTCCCATTGACTACACGAGAAACTGTCGCCATCGAAACATTTGCTTCGCGGGCTACATCATAAATAGTAATCGTTTGTTTTTCCATGATAGTGCTCCGTTCTTATATTTTTTCAGAAAATCTTATTTACATTTCCTATTAAGAATAGCAAAAAAACAAACATTATGCAACCGTTTTATTGTCACTTTCATGAAATTTACTTTCTAGTCACCGTTTGAAATCAATGTTAAAATGGATTGAATCGATGTAGAAAGAAGGAACAAGTAGATGAACGATGTAAAATTAACCGAATTGACGAATTGGCTAAAGCGAAATGATATTTCATTAGCCTATATTAGCGATCCTGCTTCTGTCGCATATTTCACAGGATTTGAAAGCGAACCACATGAACGGATTTTAGCGCTCTTTGTCCCTGCTGAAGGTGCACCATTTTTATTCACACCGGCTTTAGATGTCAAAGAAGCCGAACATAGTGGCTTTTCCTATGATGTCGTAGGCTATTTAGACAATGAGTCCCCGTTTGAAAAAATCAAAACGGAAATCACTGCGCGTTATGGTCTTCCAAAAGAGATGGCCTTAGAAAAAGGGGCGTTGACTTTAGATCGCTTTGAAGCCATCCAATCTGCATTTTTAGAGACACGCTTTTCATTTGATCTTACGCCAGAAATTGCACGTATGCAGCTAATCAAAACAACTGCAGAAATCGACAAGTTACTTACCGCTGGTTCTTGGGCTGATGTTGCATTTGAAATTGGTTTCAAAGCGATCAAAGAAGGGATCAGCGAACAAGAAATTGTAGCCGAAATTGAATACCACCTAAAAAAACAAGGAATCTCGCACATGTCTTTTGATACATTAGTATTGGCTGGCGAAAATGCAGCCAATCCTCATGGCACACCTGGCGCACATCAAATTGAAGCAAATCAACTCGTATTGTTCGATTTAGGTGTGATTGCCAATGGCTATTGCTCGGATGCAACACGTACAGTAGCCTATAAAGAGCCTACTGCTTTGCAACAAAAGATCCATCAAATCGTGCTCGAAGCACAATTAACTGCTCAAGCAGCTGTTAAACCAGGTATTTTGGCAAGTGAACTAGACAAAATCGCGCGTGACGTGATTGCAGGATATGGTTATGGTGAGTATTTTAATCACCGTCTAGGACATGGTATTGGCGCTTCTGTACACGAATATCCTTCACTCGTTGAAGGCAATGATCTTATTATCGAAGAAGGCATGTGTTTTTCATTAGAACCTGGAATCTATATCCCAAATCAAGTCGGTGTTCGTATTGAAGATTGTGTCTATGTGACAAAAGATGGCTGTCAGCCATTTACAACTACGCCAAAAGAATTAATGATCTTAAATTAAAAAACACGCGCTCATATGGGCGCGTGTTTTTTAATTAACTATTTGCTTCTTCTTTGATTTCATCTTGTAATTTTTCAGTAATCGCTTTTGCATCATCTGTTGCATCTTTTGCGACATCTTTTGCTTCTTCTTTACCTTCTTGGACAGTTTCTTTTGCATCTTTTGCTGCATCATCGACTTCAATAAAGATATCTTGTGCATGCTCTTTGCTTTGTTTGGTAACTTCATTGGCCGTTTTTTTGAAACGATCAGATAATTCATCTGTTTGTTTTTTGACTTCATCTGTCAACTCTGAAGTCGTATCCATCATTTCATCATTTGCATCCGTTACTTTTCCTTTTAAAGTGCTTGCTAAACCGTCAGCTTGTTGTGCCAATTGACTTGCTTTATCTTTTGCGATTTCGGCTAAATCAAGGCCTTTATCCTTAGCTACGTCAGAGTAATCAGCAGCAGCATCCATCAAGTCATCAACTTGTTTTGCTAATTTTCCACGAATTTCTTTACCTGATTCTGGCGCCAATAATAACGCTGCTGCCGCTGCTGCTGTTCCACCAATAATTGCACCTAATAAAAATCCACTTGTTTTACCCATGAAAATTCCTCCTTTTATTTAGCTGTTTCTTTATTTTTTGAAAAATATTTTGATGCTGCTTGCCCTACTTTACCAGCAACTGTTGCTTTCGCCGTCGTACGTCCCAATGAACTCACACGTGTAAGCAAGTTACGGCTAGAATAATTTAAATCTGAAACGGAAGTTCCTAAATCTGCTACCGCTGTAAATAAAGGATCGATTGTTGCTACTTTTTGATTTACATCGATTAGTAGCTCGTTGCTTTTCACGAGCAACCCTTCTACTTCGCGTGACAATACATCCACGTCTTTTGTCACGATGGTAATCGTTTCATTAGCTAAATCAACGGTTTTTTGAACTTTATCGACGGTTTGTGTAACTTTACCAAGCAATCGAATAATAAAGAACACTAAGACCACAAACGCTAACGCTGCAATTAAAGCGGCGATTTGTCCGATTGACATACCAACACTCCCTTCCTTAAACTATTTAAAACAAGCATAGCATTTCCCTGATTTTTCGACAAATATAAACTATGCTTCTTCCGAATTTTCTGGTGTTTCACTGATTTTTGGCTGTTTTGCACTTAATTCTTGTCCCAATTCAATGATAAATTGAGTCAGATTCTCTTTTACTTCTGGATGCGTTAGACCATATTCGATACTTGTTTTCATAAATCCAAATTTGTCACCCACATCCGAACGTTTCCCTAAGAATTCACGTGCAAATACGCGCTGTGTCCGATTTAATTCATCGATCGCATCCGTTAATTGGATTTCATTTCCAGCTCCAGGTTTTTGAGTTTCAAGAACTTGGAAAATCTCTGGTGTTAAAAGGTAACGTCCGATAATCGCTAAATCACTTGGAGCATCATCTGGAGTACTTGGTTTTTCAACAAAGTTTTTAACATTATATAGACCTGGTTCTACTTGTTCACCTGGATTGATAATGCCATATTTGACCGTTTCTTCATGAGGAACGTTCATCACAGCAATCGTTGAGGCATGTGTGACTTCATAATCATTGATCAACTGTTGCGTTAGTGGCACCTCGTCTTCCATCAAATCATCACCTAACATCACGACAAAGGGCTCATTGCCTACAAAAGCTTTTGCTTGCAATACAGCATGCCCTAATCCTAATGGATGAGATTGACGGATGAAGTGTAAATTGACTTCGGTTGTTTCTTCCACTAATTTTAAGAGTTCTGACTTGCCTTTTTCTTTTAGATTCATTTCTAATTCAAGATTTGCATCAAAATGGTCTTCAATTGGACGCTTCCCTTTTCCTGTAACGATCAAGATATCTTCGATTCCTGATTTTAACGCTTCTTCTACGATAAATTGAATCGTTGGTTTATCGACAATTGGTAACATTTCTTTGGCCATTGCCTTTGTTGCAGGTAAAAAACGTGTGCCTAAACCCGCTGCTGGAATAATTGCTTTTCTTACTTTCATGTGATTGCTCCTTTATTCTTCAATAGAAAATTCATTTTCGATTTTGCCATCGCGCAACATGATCTCTCTTAGCGCCACTTGGATGTCTTTTCCTTCATACAATACATCATAAATCGTTTCAGTGATTGGCATTTCAACACCTAGTTCACTTGCCAACTCTTTTGCGGCTTTGGTTGTCGAAACACCTTCAACTACCATCCCCATGTTGTCTAACACTTCATCTAGCGAGTGTCCTTGACCCAGTAAGTGCCCTGCGCGCCAGTTTCTTGAGTGAACACTCGTGCACGTTACAATCAAATCACCTACACCACTTAGACCGATAAAGGTCAATGGATCTGCTCCCATCGCCACACCTAAACGACTGATTTCAGCTAAACCACGTGTCATGATCGCCGCTTTGGCATCATCACCAAAACCTAATCCTACTAGTGCACCTGCACCGATTGCGATAATATTTTTCAATGCTGCACCAGTTTCGACGCCAATCACATCTGGATTGGTATAAATACGAAAATAGTCGTTCATAAATAGCGCTTGAACGTACGTTGCAGCAGCTTCATTCACAGAAGCTGCTGTGATTGTCGTAATGTCACGGCGTGAAACTTCTTCAGCGTGACTAGGACCAGACAATACAATGATCTCTTGACGTTTATTCGTTGGAATCTCTTGTTCTAAGATCTGTGAGATTCTTGTATGTGTCACTTGCTCCAACCCTTTAGAAGCATGGATGATTTGTGGTTGATGGGTTAATAAAGCAGCAACGTTTTTTGCGACTGAACGAATCGCTTTCGTCGGTACGACAAACAAAATCGCATCCGTCTGCTCAATCGCTCGTGCCAGATCGTATTCTGCTTTGATGCTTGTTGGCAACACTAATTCTGGCAAATACCGTTTGTTTGTATGTTGTTGATTGATTTCATTGATCTGCGCTTCATTATTGCCCCAAAGCGTGACCTGATGGCCATTTTCGGCTAGTACTTGAGCAAGCGCGGTTCCCCAAGATCCTGCACCTAAAACTGCAATCCGTTGTTGTTTCATAATTTTCCTCACTTTTAGACGATCCATTGGTTTTTCCAATGACTACGATCGTATGATTTTAATGGTTGATTGTGTCGGCGGCGCCAAATAAATACCCCAATGGCACTGATCAGTAAAATAAACGACAATAACTGAGACACGCGAATATCCCCGAATAAATACAAACTATCCGTTCGCATCCCTTCGATAAACATCCGACCAAAGCTATACCAAATGACATAACTTAAAGCGACTTCACCTTGTTTCAACAGTCCCGTTTTTTGACGTAATCCTACTAATACGATGAACCCAATAAAGGTCCACATGGATTCATATAAAAATGTTGGTTGGCGATAAGCGCCATCGATATTCATATTTTCAATAATGAATTGTGGTAAATGAAGCGACTCTAAAAATGAACGTGTCGTCTCACCACCAAAGGCTTCATGGTTCATAAAATTTCCCCATCGTCCAATCGATTGTGCGATCATTACACTTGGTGCGGCGATATCTAAAAATGTCCACATCGAAATAAAATGACGTGAGCAAAAATAATACAACCAAATTGCCCCAACAATCAATCCTCCATAGATAGCCAAACCACCAGAACGAATATTAAATACTTGAATTGGATCTGCTAAATAAGGTTGCAGATCAAATAAAATATAATAGAATCGTGCTCCAATAAAGGATAACGGTAAGCCAACGAGCATAAAATCAGTTACATCATCTGCTTTCATCCCGACACGCTCTGCTTCTCTGGAACTTAACACCATTGCAATCACGACACCAGAAATAATAATCACGGCATACCAGTAGATCGGCAAGCCAAATAACTCAAATGCCACACGATTGACATATCCTACCATTGATAACGCTCCTTTATTCCGCTGAATTTTCTTCGATCAAACGACTCAAGCGTTGTTCAAATGATTTTGTTGCATCAAATCCCATTGAACGTGCACGATGGTTCATCGCAGCCACTTCAATGATGATCGCAACATTTCGTCCTGTTTTAACTGGGATTTTGATCTGCGGGATTTGAACCGAGCTGATATCCATCGATTCATCCGCACTTCCTAAGCGATCATATTGTTTATCTTTCGCCCAATTTTCAAGATATACGACTAGTTGTACTTGCATGGAACCACGTACGGCACTGGCACCAAATAAGTTCATCACATCAATGATCCCAATCCCCCGAATTTCAATTAAATGCTCTAAAATTTTTGGAGGTTCCCCGACTAGCGTCAAATCATCTTTCTTAAAGACGTCTACTCGATCATCGGCAATCAATCGATGCCCTCGCTTGATCAGCTCTAATGCTGTCTCACTTTTTCCGATTCCGCTATCTCCTTGGATCAATACGCCTAAACCATACACGTCGACTAATACTCCATGGATGCTTGTACGGGTTGCAAGCTGTTCTTCTAGATAACTTGAGATTTCACCAAGTAGTCTTGAAGTCGATACCTTTGAACGCAAAATCGGGATCTGATGTTCTTCACATGCTTGGATCATTTCATCTGGGACCACTAAACCTCTTGAAATAATAAATCCCGGTGTTTCATCTGAACACAAGCGACGTAAAATCATTAAACGCTCCTCTGGCATCATACGTTGAGCAAACGTAATTTCTTTATTGCCAAATAATTGCAAGCGATCGTTGGAATAATACGAAAAATAGCCCGTCAATTCTAAGCCAGGTCGTGAAATATCCCCGGTAAAAATTTCTTTTTCGAGTGCCACTTCATTTCCAGTTACGATTTCTAAATTTAGTGCTTGAGTTAATTCACGAATCTTCACTGATTCTGTCATAGTTAGACCTCTCTTTCTATGCTGAGTACTGTTATATTTTATCATTGTATGTGTGAAATTCCTATCATCTATCTAGGATATTTCATTTTTCGTAAAAAAAAACAGGCATATCGTGAACCGATATACCTGTTTTTACTCGATTTTTTGTAAACGATGTTCCGTTACAATCATATTGATCAACGACATGATCACAGCTACCAATAACGCTGCCCCAAAAGATGAAAAACCAAATTTGGATACACCTACTAAGCTAGACGTTATTTGCAAAATCGCAGCATTGACAACAAAACTAAACAATCCGAGCGTCAAAAACGTTAAAGGAAGCGTGAGAAAAACTAAGATCGGACGTAAAAACGCATTTAGGACCGACAAAATCACACTAGCAAGAAACGCTGTAAACAAACTTTGGACATGAACCATCTGAGGCAACAACACCGAAAGCGAAATGAACGTTAAAATATTCATAATCAGTCGTTGCACATAATTCACTAGAAATCGCTCCAATCCTCATCATTTGTTTGATCTGGCTCGACTTTTTCCGCTTCTTTACGGGTAGAGCGATTGTTATTTTGGTAATATGGATTATCATGACCATAGCGTGTTTGACGCGTAGTACCATTTGGCATAATAATGGCTAACGCGATATACAATAAGATCCCTGGAAAGCCCGTCGACATTAATGAAAGAACGACATAGATGAGCCTTACAATGGTTGGATCAAATCCAAAATATTCTGCAATCCCCCCTAATACCCCAGAGACTACGCGATTGTCTGAAGATTTTGTTAATCTTTTTTTCATAATGATCACCTTTCTATTCTTTCACTTTCGATTATGCTTGTGTATCTTTTAAGTATACACTACCTGTGGTGGTGGACACATCGATTTGTGCCATATTTTCTGTAATTCGTTCGAATTCTAACAATTGATTCATTTTTTCGCGTTTTTCACGAATGATCTCATAATTGGTCAAGCGACTTTGGACAGCCCCGATATTCGTCTTCGCCACACCAGCCAGTCCTAAAGTAGGTGAGAGCGCCACTTTGACATCCCCATTGACAGAAGAAGCTTGTAATTTGCGTAACGTTTCTTCTTCAAACGTCAATTTAACGTCACCATTGACTAAAGATACCAGTGCTGTTTCCGGAGTTGTAGTCAAAATGATCGCACCGTTAATGTTTTCGATCACGGTATCGCGAATCGTTCCTGCTTCGATTCCAATCGATCCATTGACACCTTCTAATTCCAGCATAGTCGCATCGATATGATGAAGAACGATATCCCCATTTGTCGTCTTCATATAGACGTCTTTTGCTTCCAACTCTTCTACCTCGATCGTGCCATTTAACATCTTGATCGACACATGATCGTATACACGTATAGGTAAATAGACAGTAAGATCAGCCCGTACGCGCTTATTTGGCACATGTAAGCGAATCGTTTCGTGATCCACTTCAAGTTGGCTTCTTTCAGCAAACAATGCTTCTGGATTTTCAGAATGGAATTTTCCATATAATTTAATTTTAGCATCTACTTTAACAAACGCTTCATCCCAACGTTTGATACGGAATGTACCATTTGCGATTTTGACATCTAAGATCGTAGCGTCCGTAGGTTCAAAACTAAATTCTTTATCAAATTTAGTCGATGCCACACCAGGGACTTTCATATGAAAATCTTTCCATTCAACGTTTTCACTAATTGAATCAGAAACATTTTGCAATGTTCTAAAGAGTGCTTTGCTCAATTTCGTCCCGTGTTCGACAACTTTTTCGCTCGCAGTCGTTAATTTTTCAGATGCTTGTTCTTTCCAATCTTCAGGGATATCAAATTTTTGACTCATTTTTTCCTTAGAATACGTCCATTGATCACGACGGATCGCTTTCATCTCTTCTTCAAACGCACTACGTTCTTGATGTAACGTTTCGAGTTTTAGATCGAGTTGTTTGACTTCTTTTTCCAAGCGTTCACGTACTTGAATTTCTTCTAAAGAAGCATCTTCTAATTCTTCGTGTGTATAGTATTCAGTTAATGTATCTTTGATTGTCTGACGTTCTTTTGTGGCTAAATTGATTTGTTCTTGTACTCGATCCAAATCGGCCGAGATACGAGTCGTTTTACTCGCTAACTCATCTAAAATTGCTTCTAGATCTTGTTCTTGTTTTTTTTCATCTATAAAATCGGCTTCATCTGACGGTTGTGACTCTGCTTTATTGGCTTTGACTTGTTCTGCTGCCTTTTCGATTTGTGAAGCATCTTTATCTTGTGCAATGCCCTCTAATAAATCCAAGGCTTCTTCCGTTGAAAGGACACCTTTTTTCACCAAGTCTAAAATTCGTTTTCTTTCATTCATGGAAATGCCTCCTAAACTTTTTTATAAGCATTCTTGCTTACAAGACTATTATGCCAAATTTTTTGATAAAACACATAGGTCTAAAGTACCAAAAAAAGATCCTTCTAAAAATAGAAGAATCGTTATTGTGCTTGTGTAATATAGTGGGCAATAATCTCGACGACTTCATCGATTGATTTACCCGTAGTATCGACTAACACCGCATCTTTAGCCTGTTTTAACGGTGAAATTTCTCTTGTCGAATCAAGATGATCTCGTTGTTTGATTTCTTTTGTCAATGTATCTAAGTCCGTCAAGATCCCTTTTGTTTGATTTTCTTGGTATCTTCTTTGCGCCCGTTCGGTTACACTAGCGACTAAAAAGATTTTAACTTGTGCATCAGGCAATACAGCGGTCCCGATATCACGGCCATCCATAATCACTTGACCATTTTGTGCGATAGCTTGCTGTTGTTTAACCAGCTCCTCACGAACGAGTTGATGCATCGCCACTTCTGAAACGTTATTCGTGATTTCAGGCTGTCGGATAGCTTCTGTCACATTTTCGGTACCAACAAAGACTTGTTGTTCCTTATCGACTTGTTTAAATGTAATCGGATAGCGGTGCAATAAATCGACTAACCCTGCTGCATCTGAAAATGCAATTTTATGCGTTACAGCCAGATAAGTCACTGCCCGATACATCGCTCCGGTATCCGTATAGATAAAGCCAAATTGTTTCGCCAATCGTTTCGCAACAGTACTTTTTCCAGACGAAGCTGGACCGTCGATTGCGACTTTTATTCTTTTCATGTTATTACCAATCCTTATCGTTTAGACTCAATCCCCATAAAAAAAACCGCTCAGGCGGTTTTTATTTGATTCGTACTTGTTGTCCTGGTGCAAAAAAGAAGTTATCCATTGTCATACCATTTAATTGCAATAATTTCTCTACACTAATCCCTGCACGTGCAGCAATTTGGTTTGGACCTTCACCAGACAATACTTCAATCGTTTCTCCTGAAACAGTAGAACTAGAAGGTGTCGTTTCTTCGACTACCTCACTACTTGCACTAGAAGAAGGCACGGTTTCTTCTGGTTGAGATTCTTCTACCGTTTCGCTAGAAGAAACCGTTTCTGATGTTTCAGAAACAGTTGTACTTGTAGTCGTTTTCGTCGTACTACTTGAGGCTTTTGCAACTTCTGAACTACTACTGCTCACTAAACTTGCAGCTTCCGTTTTTTGTTGATGAACCCAAATTCCAACAACAGTAGGAATCGCTACACATAAAAATAAAAGAAAAAGTACAATAGATAAAAAGAGTGTATTGCCTCGTTTTTGTTTGTATTGTGTGGATCGTGATGCATTTTCTTGGGTCTCTTCTTCGTAAATTGGTTGTTCCCATGGTTCTTTTTGTTCATCTGAACGGTTACTTCGTTTGTTCACAATTCGTCCCTCCTGATAATCTCTTCGAAACATTATACCATAGCTATTTTCAAATATGCAGAAAATTTTTGAAAAGTTAATCTTCTTTAAAAATTTCAGCCAAGCGAGACATCCATGGTAATTGTGCCGTTTTTTCAAAAAGAGCGCGTGGCGTCGTAGGCCATGTTGCACCATCTAGGGCACAACAAGGATGAACGTTTGAACCGTCTTCACCAAAATAAGCTAGAAGAACGTGTCGATAACACTCATCTTCTTTGATATAAGCTTGCATGTTTAGTAGCTTTTGTTGTTTGACTTCTTGGTATTTGATTAACATGGGTACAAATTCAGGATTTTTTTTCGCTTCGCGTAACCATTTTGTTTGCAACGTTTCTTGCTTGGGTAATAGTCTTTCTGGCTCTTTTTGCTTTAATAACCACTGCAACTGATCAATTTCTTCATGCAATTTTTCTTGAAAGAAATGATGGATTTTCTCATCAAAAGATTGGTACAAAAGCATTGCGTAACTTTCTTGACCATCTCGACCAGCCCGACCGATTTCTTGGATATAATTTTCAATCGAATCGGGTAGATCATAGTGGATCACAAAGCGGATATCTGATTTATCGATCCCCATTCCAAATGCATTTGTCGCAATTAATATTTGAAGTTGATTCGTTTGAAATTGCTGTTGCAAACTACTGCGTTCATTGGCAGTCAACCCACCATGATAGTATCCGACAGCATAATATTCATTCAAGTATTGATAGACTTCTTCTACTTTTTTACGGGTTGCACAATAAATGATTGTCGCACCTTCTCCTAAAGCGAGCACCTCTTTTAAGGTAGTCAATTTGTCTTCTGTTTGGCGTACAAACAGTTGAATATTCGGGCGATCTACGGAGTACACGATCGTTTGATATTTTTCAGGAAAAAGCAACTCGATGATTTCATTGCGAACTTCAGGTGTCGCACTCGCTGTCAAGGCTAGTGTAAGTGGATGACCTAGCGTCACTTTGATCGATTGCAATTGACGATATTCGGGGCGAAAATCCATTCCCCATTGTGAGATACAATGCGCTTCATCTACTACAAATAATGCGATTGGCAATTGCTTTAGAGCTTGTAACAATCGCGCTTGGTGCAACATTTCAGGACTTAAAAATAAAAATTTGTATTCTGCTAAGTGCGTTAAAATATAATAACGCTCTTCTTTCGTCAATTGACTGTTTAAGTAGGTCACATTCGCTATTTTTTGCTGGCGTAATTTTTGAACTTGATCCTCCATTAAGGAAATCAGTGGTGTGACAATAATGACGATTCCTTCTAATAATAACCCCGTTAATTGATAACATACACTTTTTCCTGTTCCTGTAGGCAATTGTGTCAGTGTATCGTTTCCATTTAACAAAGATGCAATCGTTTCTTTTTGTCCTTTACGAAAGGTCGAAAACCCAAAATGGTCATATAGTCGTTGTTCTAATTTTTGCAAGTGTCTCACGCTTTCTTTTAATTTGATAGAGGCGATAGGTTAAAAAATCAACCTCAGGAATTCCTAAGCGCTCTTGTACCTCTTTATACGATACTAAATATATATGTTCTTTGGTGAAAAACGACTGTTCAAATAATGAGAAATCAAAATGCTCAAAGGGAAACTGTTCATCTAATATTGCCCACTCGATCAAGTGATCTCGTATCGTACTCGCTTTTAGTCCACGTTTTTTTGCAATCGATTCGATCGTTGGTGTTGTGAAAAACATTTTTCTTGTCGTCAGTACACTCTGATTCAAGGTCTCAAAAAAAGGTTGCTTTACAATTTGATAAAGGATGTAATTTGGATGTGTTAGAATCATTTGATAGAGAAAATGCCACGCGCTTGCACGATATAATTGTCCTTTTACCGTATTGACCTCAGGAAATAATTGATAAAAGGTTTCGCCAACGAGTGTTCCACCAGATAACGTGCCGACCAGTAAATTACTTTGTTCTGTGGGCAATCGTGAAAACAACAGATGCAACTCGTCAAAAACGTGTCTTTTCTGATTCTTTTCTTTTAAAAGTGCTCGCTCAATGATATGAAGGTAATATGGTGTCATCTCCAAATCTCGCATTGGGGTTGTTTGAGTCAACTGTTGGATAAAATATTGAATCAAACGCCAAGCGGTCTCATCTTTTCGCCCAAAACGAAAATAGTTGATATGTTGGTAGTCATCTGTCTCAAGAAAAGACAGTGTGCCTTGTTCCTCTAAATAAAGCACCCCTTCTTGTATTCTTAACTGCTTTTGTTTGATTAATACGTCAATTTCTTGTTTGTATTGTTTTTCTGTTAGGTGTGGCAAACAACCTAAATAAGGCAGTAGCTCCATAAAAAATGCATAACTTAATACTGAGGACGTTTTCTTTCCAATCAGTACTTGATATAATGTCGTCAGTTTTAACTTGTTCTTTTTTTGTAATAACGCTAAAATAAATTCAGTCAAGTGATCACCTCAAGAAAGTAGGAATAAAAATGTCTCATACGACATGTACACTGATCCCAGAACGTTGTATTGCATGCGGCTTGTGCGCTGTCTATGCACCACAAGTCTTTGATTATGATGAAGAAGGGATCGTATTGTTCAAAGAAGAACCACATGCAAAAAAGCAGTTCATTCCCACAGACGAATCTACATCTGTCTTAAAAGCTTATCAAAAATGCCCGGTTCGTGCAATTGTAATCGAATAATGTGGATACGAAAAAATAGGCGGTTTGCTTTTCGCAAACCGCCTATTTTTTATTTTGAATATTGACGATAATGGATCGTACCGATTTGTTTTTTAGATAACCATGGCAATAATTTAGCATATAAGGCTAAGAAAACGATACTCACGAGCGAGGCTTTGATCAAATTAAATGGTACCACACCAATCGCTACGTATTTTGCCAGTGACATCCCTAAAAAGCTAGTCGCACTTGCATTAAAGAAATATAGATAAATCGGTGTAATGACAAAATAATTCGCTAAGCTCATAAATGTCGTCATCGCTAAGATCCCTGTAATCACACCAAACGCTTTGTGAAAGACTAATTGTTTACGATGTTGGAAGAAATAATACATCGGCAATACAAATGCTGATGTTGCCATAAAGCTAGCTACATCGCCAACGATATTCGTTGGATTGGCTGCCCCTGTCATCAAAAGATGAAGTGCTGAACGGATCAACGCTGTTAAAATTCCTGCTAATGGTCCATATAAAAACATGCTCAGCAATACCGGAATATCACTAAAGTCAACTTTCATAAATCCAAATGCCGGAATCACCGGAAATCCGAAAAACTGTAAAACCAATCCCATTGCTGCAAATAGTGAAATAGCCACCATTTTTTGTACCTTCGTGTTCTTCATTCAAATATCCTCCTAATAGTTTAGGAAACATCTTCACAGAAGCTTATTTATCTTTTCTAAAAGAAAAAGTACCCTATTTTCGTATACGAAAATAGGGTACTTGTTTTGATTAATTTAGACAAAACAAATACGCCCTATCTTCTTTATCCAGACTGTACTGTCGGTAACGGAATTACACCGTATCGGCTACAACACACGGTTGTGTATCGCAGTTCGTGGACTATTACCACCGGTCGGGAATTTCACCCTGCCCCTGAAGACGAACCTTAAATTTTATTTGATAGGGTTATTATACACGCCTTTGCTTCTCTTCTCAAGTAATTCGTTTGTTATTTACTACTTTCTAAAAGTGCATTGATCTCTTTTTTCGATAACTCACGAAATTCGCCTGGACGTAAATTTCCAAGCGTCAAGGGTCCATACTGCTCCCGTTTTAATTTTTGGACAGGCAATTTAACTGCTTCTAGCATGTGCTTGACTTGATGGTTTTTTCCTTCATGAATCGTCAATTGTACGATACTCGTCTTTGCTTGATGATCGGTAGATAAAATATCAAAGCGAGCAGGTGCATATTTTTCACCCTTGTAGCGAATCCCTCGTGTCAAAGGCTTTAGATCTTGTGGTAATGCTACACCTTTGACTTTTGCTACATATTTTTTTTCTACTTCATGCTTGGGATGTGTTAAACGTTGCGCAAAATCACCATCATTTGTCAACAACAATAAACCAGATGTATCATAATCCAAACGCCCTACTGGATAGATACGTTCAGAAACATCACTGAAATAATCGGTAACGACTTTACGTTTTTTATCATCACTTACTGCCGAGATAACCCCTCGAGGTTTGTAAAACATAAAGTACACGTCTTGCTCACTACTAATCGGCACACCGTCTACAGCAACCTCATCTTTTTTACTGACTTTTGTTCCTAATTCCCGAATGACTTGTCCGTTGATCGCCACACGCCCTTCTAAAATCAATTGTTCTGCTTTTCTGCGTGAAGCAATCCCTGCTTGCGCAATTACTTTTTGTACTCGTTCCATTATTCGTTCTCCTCTATATCGATAATCGGCTCAAAAAGATCTTGAATCGGTTCTTCTAAATCGGCCGTCATGACATCTAAATCTGGTAATTCGCTTAAATCTTTTAACCCAAAATAATTCATGAAATAAGTCGATGTCCCGTACATAATCGCACGTCCCGGTCCATCCACGCGACCTTTTTCTTCTACTAATTGTAGTGCTACTAATTTTTGCAGTGATCCAGAGGCCTTAACCCCGCGGATCGCTTCGATCTCGACTCTCGTGATAGGTTGTTTATAAGCGATAATCGCCAATGTCTCTAATGCCGCTTGGGATAGACGTCCTGCAAGCGGAGAGCGCGCGTATTCTTTTAATAAAGGAGCCAGTAGTGGTTTGGTCGCTAAACTAAATTGTTGTCCTGTTTCCAAAATACAAAAGGCACACTCTGGATCTTGTTCGTAACGCTGATTTAATTGCTGGATTTGTTCATACACTACTGCTTTTGATCGTTGTAAGATCGTACTTAGCTCATTTAAGCCAATGCCTTCTTGACCTACGATAAAGAGTAATGCTTCAATCTCTTGATATGACTTCATGTAAGTTTTCTCCTGGATAGATCTTGATTTCTTCATACTGAGAAGGTTGGTCTACTTTAATTTTTTGATACTTCATCAATTCAAGCATCGCCATAAATGTAGTGACAAGCTCTTCTTTTGTCCCGGTGACTAATAATGTCTCCAGCGTACAGCCAAATACAAAATTAGTCTGTAATTGCTTGGTGATCCATTCGATTTTTTCATCTACGGTCGTTTCATCTTTTGCGATCGAAGCTTCGATTTTCTGACGCTTTTTCTTCTTTTCTAATAACTGATGAAAAGCTAAGAACAAGTCGATCGTATTAAATTGATTTGCAGCAAGTTCACTGGGAATCTCTTGATACGCTTCTAGTTCGAGTGGTTCGCTATGAAAAAAGGCACTGCGCTCAAGTGCAAACGAGGACAGTCGTTGCGCAGCCTGTTTGTATTTTTTATACTCGATCAACTGCGCAATCAATTGTTCTCGAGGATCTTCTTCTTCAAAATCGATCCATTCTTCTTCAAGTTCTTCTGTTGGCAATAACATTCGGCTCTTCATCGCCATTAATGTCGCTGCCATCACCAAATATTCACCTGCAACTTCTAATTCAAGATGTTTCATCGCGTGAATATACGTTAAGTATTGATCGGTGATTTCAGAAATCGGAATCTCATAGATGTCTAATTCCAATTCACTTAATAAATGAAGCAATAAATCGAGTGGTCCCTCGAAAATTGCTAATTTGACTTTCATTTCTTCCATTTTATGTACTCCTATGCACGAGGAAAGTATTGTTTATACACTTCGGTCATTCGTTTTTTAGTGATATGTGTATAGATCTGTGTGGTCGAAATATCTGCATGTCCTAGTAATTCTTGAACTGTTCTAAGATCTGCACCATTTTCAAGTAGATGTGTAGCAAAACTATGACGTAATGTATGTGGAGTGACCGTTTTAAAAATCCCTGCATCGCGTACGATTTGTTTTAGATTTTTCCATACTCCTTGGCGACTTAATTGTTTGCCATGATGATTGACGAATAAGACCGTCTCGTCTGGATTTTTTTTGACAAGTAGTGGTCGTGACTCGTCTAAATAACGTTCGATCCATTCGATTGCCAAATCACCTAAAGGGACGATCCGTTCTTTATCACCTTTACCTAATGTTTGAAGTAGCGCCATATTTAAATGGATATCACTTAGACGCAAGTTGATCACTTCGCTGACACGTAGTCCAGTTGCATACATCACTTCTAATAACGCACGATCGCGAATACCTAAAGTTGTCTGAGTATCAGGCGCTTGGATCAATCGCTCAACTTCTTCAAGACTCAATGTATCTGGCAGTGCTTGCTTTTTTTTTGGCGTTTCGATATGTTGCATTGGATCATGATCTGTTACACGCTCTTGACGTAAAAATTGATGGAACCGGCGCAAACTTGAAATCATCCGTGTCACGGTCGCGGTCGATTTACCTGCTTGTTGCAATGTTTCTAAAAAATCGATCACGAGATAACGATCGACTTGTTGCCAATCGCTGATGTTTCGCTTTGTCAAAAACGTCATATATTGGGTGAGATCACGAGCATAACTTTGTCTAGTATTACTTGACAAGCCTCGCTCGATTGTCAAATAATGCAAGTATTCTTCGATCTGCTCATTCATAGTCTCACATCCTTCCCATCTTCATTGGTCTATCATAACAAATTTTTTAGCTAAACGATACTGATTTTCACCAAAATAAAACAAGCAAAAGATTACTCTTTTGCTTGTTTGATCTTTTCTTGACACTCATGGCAAATCCCGTGAAACGTCAATCGATGATCTTTTACGATGAAACGATAGCGATCTTCGACAACTTCTTCCACACTGCCCAAAAGGTCTTCTTCAATTTCTTCAATATTGCCACACTCTAAACACAGCAGATGGTGATGGAAATGTTCCGCACCTTCTTTTCTTAGATCATAACGCGCAACGCCATCATTAAAGCTTACTTTATTGACGACATGTAATTCTGTTAAAATTTCTAATGTGCGATAGACCGTAGCCAAGCCGATCTCTGGGCTTTTTTTCTTCACAAAAAAGTAAATTTCTTCAGCAGAAAGATGCTCTTTTTCATTTTCCAATAATACCAAGACCGTCGCTTCTCGTTGAGGAGTCAATTTAAATCCGGAATCATGAAGTTGCTGCTTCGTTTTTTTCAAGGCAGAAACAGTGTTCACGAGCATGCACCTACTTTATCATTATTCTCATTTACACAATTGGTAAAGGATTCTATACTAGAATCATTATAATTTACTTTTCAGTTTTCGACAAGTCTTCTTGAGGAGTTGGTGCAAGTAATTGTGTTTGTCCATCTGCTTGTTTGATCAAACGCGCTTTTAATAGATGCCCGATTGCACGTTTGAACTGCCCTTTACTGATCCCAAACATTTGCTTGATTGCTTCTGGATCAGATTTATCTGTATACGGCATCGTACGTGTCGGTGTCCGCTCCAGATACGCTAGGATCATAGCAGCGTCATCACTGATAGCTTCATGTGCACGTGGTTTCAACGACAGATTCAACACACCATCAGGACGGATTCCAATGACGCGACCATTGACGACTTCACCCAAACGAGGTTCATTAAAACGCTCAGATGGATGGATAAATCCAATATAAAAATCGTCGGTCAACAGATACGTTCCCATTAATTTCAAACGAAAAACAGTTCCTGAAATATCTTTGTTTTTCAAATCAGGCGTTCCATTTTTAGATAATGCTCTAAAAATCTTTTCTTCTGCTATTGAAGCCCAAATACGATTTTTAGCATCGACTGTTAATTGGACCATCAAACGGTCCCCTTTTTTAGGCCACAGTTCACGCATCGTAGGCAATTCATCAAGGGATACGGCGATATCTTTATCCGGTAGGCCGATGTCTACAAATACGCCTAGATCTCGACGAACATCTTTAACCGTCGCAAAGGCAAAGTGTCCTTTACGACTTTTAGGAATTTGAGTGGTAAAACAATTGTCTTGACTTTGATTTTGATATCCAAATCCTTCTACTGCTTCACCTAATTTGTGTTCTCCTTCTGATTTTAACAAACGAAACGTCACACCATTTTTTTGTACATAATACGCCTGATCATTTTCATCAATGATCAAGCCAGTAAAGATACTTGCTAATAATTCATTCATAGTTGTTCTCCTTTTGAACTAAGAGATCTTAGTTCGTTCCATTTCCATTTCCTTTAAAGAAGCCAGTTTTGTCATTGATCGTCGCGATATACATCGGTATCCCTGATTCTCCAACTCCACTTAATAAACGAGATTCATTTGTGGTCGCATATAGATTATAATATCCTTGCCCATTTTCAATCCGCGCACGTTGCAAATAAAACCCACCTGAGACGATATACCCTCTTGCAATACATTGATTGATCACTGAGTCATATACGCCATCTGCCCACTGCCACGCTTCGCTTGTACTATTATCGATATCACTTTGACGTGATGCAATAATGGGGCGATTTTCTTTATTTACAGGTGTGGATGCCGAAAGCACCTGACTAGCTTGACTATATTGCGTATTGGCTGTAATTTTAGCTAACATCGCATCTTCACTTGCTTGTTGTTCAGCCGCGGCTGCTTGCGCTGCTTTTTCTTTTTCCGCTTGCGCTTTAGCGGCTTTTGCCGCTGCTTCGCGTTTATCTAAAGCAGTTTTCACTGGTTTTAATTCATTTGTAAGCTTGGTTTTTAATGCCGTATCCTTTAATGCATTGACTTGTTTTAAGGTATCTGCATATGTCGTATTGGTGACACTTGTAGCCAGTTCTTCACCTTTAAGTCCAGAAGTGAGTTTTGCTACTGCTTCTTTCACTGTTTGCGCTTGTTCCACCTGTTTTTGACCGATCGCTACGGCTTGATTATACGCTTTTTCAAAAGTCGTATCACCGTTAAGTGGCACCGCTAAAAACGTTTGGGTATCGACAACATAAGCTTTTTCATTTACTTGACCGTCGACTAAAACTGGTGAATCGAATTGCTCGTTTAATGTCGTTTCTTGTTCATATTGTGTCAATAGTGTAGTCAAGAATTGATTGGTTGCTTTTTCGTCTTTGATTCCTTTATAGTTTGTCAATTGTTTTTGATAATCCAGTAATTGTTGTTTCGTTGTTGTACTTTTAATGATTGGCTCTGTCTTCAAAGTAGATAATGCTTTTACCTCTTGGCTAATCGTGGCAACAGTTTGTTCTTTTTTGACTAACGCTGCTTGGGCTTGACGTTCAAGCTCTTGTTGATGTGCATAATACACACCACCACTCACACTGATGATAGCGATCACCGCTACTGTGTACCATACAATACGCTTTTGTTTCTTCGACCATTTTTTACGCGAACGTTTTACACGCTTCGTTTTTAGAGGCTGTTCTTCTTTTGGTTCTTCTTTTGGTTCTTCTTTTGGTGATTGATTTTGCTCATGATTGGTCGCCAAGGTATCAGTAGCTGGGATAAAACTTTCAGAAGCAGCTTCAGGAATGACCTTCGTAGTCGTTTCTTGGTTTAAAAGATCTACAGCCTTTTGAACTTTTTGCTCCGCTTCACTTGTAGGTGTTGACGATGTGACTTCATCGATCAACGCTTCACTCGTTTCTAAAATCATATCTTGATCTATAACTTCGTTAGCTACAATTGGCAGACTTTTTGCTTCTAGATCTACATGTTCTGCTATCTCTTTTGTTTCCTTAGTATTCGCTGTTTTTATTTCTTCTGTTTCTTCTGTTTCTTCTGTTTCCGCTATCTCTTCTGTTTCCGTCGGCTCTTTTGGCTCCATAAGTTCTTTAGATTCCGAAATGTTTGCTATAGTATCCTTTTCTTCATCTTCAGATGGCTCGCTTTCTGGTTGAACAAACGCAGCATCGTTTGGTAACGGATCTGTTTGTTCCTCGGTGTGATCCGTTTCTTGACTTGCTTGTTCTGTTTCTTTTTGGCGGATCAATGCTTTAATTTCTTCTTGTGCTTCTAAATGACGTCCTTCTTTGTACGCTTTTAGATAAGCCGCTAAAATCGGATCATCTTCAAACTCTGTTACAGGTGTCTCTGCTAAATCGCGTTCTGGACGATCGACCGTTTTTGAAACTTCAGTTGGCTCTTCCACACTCGTTTCATCATAAAGATGATGAAATTGATCCATGACTTCCCCTAAAGAAATTTCTTTTAATTCCGCCCACTCTATATTGTCGTTTTCGACCGCTTCACTTGTTTCAGGATGATCGACTTGATCTTCACTGATTTTTTTGGCGATATTCTCTTTTATTTCTGCTTTACAATTGGGACAAATTAAATCCCCGTTAAGTGGTTCAAAACCACAATTTGGACAAGTTTTCATGTAGTACCACTCGACTCCTTTTCTTTCATTCACAGTACTTCTATCATACACTATAATAAAACGTAAAAAAAGCAAAGTTACAAGACTGTAAACGAAACTCTATAAACGAAAAACAGTGACTTTCAAAAGCTTACGCTTCTAAAAGCCACTGCCAGTATCTTTATTCTAAAAAGTCTTTTAATTGTTTCGAACGAGAAGGATGGCGTAGTTTTCTCAATGCTTTTGCTTCGATTTGGCGGATACGTTCACGCGTTACACCAAATACTTTCCCAACTTCTTCAAGCGTACGAGTACGGCCATCATCGATTCCAAAACGTAAACGCAATACATTTTCTTCACGATCCGTCAATGTATCTAGCACATCTTCTAATTGTTCTTTTAGTAATTCATATGCTGCATGTTCAGCAGGACTTGTAGCATCTTGGTCTTCAATAAAGTCACCTAGATGTGAATCATCTTCCTCACCGATCGGCGTTTCCAATGATACTGGTTCTTGAGCGATTTTTAAGATTTCACGTACTTTTTCAGTTGTTAGATCCATTTCCGCTCCAATTTCTTCAGGTGTTGGTTCGCGCCCTAAATCTTGAAGTAATTGACGTTGGATACGAATCAATTTATTGATGGTTTCAACCATGTGCACTGGAATTCGGATGGTACGTGCTTGGTCAGCAATCGCACGTGTGATCGCTTGGCGAATCCACCAAGTTGCATATGTTGAAAATTTAAATCCTTTACGGTAATCGAATTTTTCAACAGCTTTCATCAAACCCATATTTCCTTCTTGAATTAAATCCAAGAATTGCATACCACGACCAACGTAACGTTTTGCAATACTTACAACGAGACGTAAGTTCGCTTCAGCAAGACGTTGTTTTGCTTCTTGATCGCCTTCTTCGATTTTTAACGCTAACTCGACTTCTTCAGCTGCTGTTAACAATGGTACACGGCCGATTTCTTTTAAGTACATCCGAACAGGATCATTGATCTTAACGCCGTTTGGTGCAGAGAGATCTTCCTTTGTTTCTTGTTTTACTTGTTTTTGAGTTGCCTTTAATGCATGAACAGAAGGTTCACCATTTTCATCTACTACACTGATTCCTGCGTCTTCCACTTTTTGAATTAATTTATCCATGCCATCTGCATCTAATTCAAACGGTGTTGCCAATTGATTGGTCAATTCGCTATAAACTACTTGTCCTTTGACTTTATTTGTTCGAATAAAGTCGTTTACTGCTTTTTCATATGTTTTTTTTGCTTCTTCTGCCATGAAAGAGGCCCCCTTCAGTGCGATACTTGTATCTGCTTTAATTGTTTCGTCAATGCAATAATTTCCATTGCTAATGCTATCTCTTGTTCGTTATTGCCTAGTTGCGTCGCACGTTTTTGTGCGAGTGTCTTTTCTTGAATCTCGTGTGTAATACGCGCTAGTTCGAGCTGTTTCATCAACTCTTGAAATTCCAGGTCGGAACCTTCTTGCGACACATTTTGTGCCACGATATTCAACACAAGCGTGCGCAATTCTTCCTCTTGTAAAAAATCTAAGAAGCGAGCGACTTCAAACTCTTCTTGCGTTGCACAATACGTATCTAGCAATACATACAAAGTCTGGTATTGCTCATTTAAAAATACTCCAGTAGTTTGTTTAAATTTTGTACGATAACTGCTTTCGTGCATCATTCGGTACAACAATAACTCTTGTACTCGTTGAGCCAACGTTTTTTTTTGCTGTCGTAACGGCACATTTACTGGTTTTGTTTGAAATTGAATTGGCTGTACTTCTTTTTGGTACATCTGCACTTGTTTTTCTAACGTCGCACGCTGTAAATCAAATTTTTCAGCCAATTGTGTTAAATATTGATCTTGCTCAATCAAGGAATTGACTTTAGCAAGTTCTTTTAAGACGATTTCTAAATAAGCGACACGTTCTTTTTCGTTTTTTAAATTATACTGTTTGGCCAAAAAATCAGCAGTAAATGAGAACGGTGTTTGTTGCTCATGTTCGACTAATTGCAAAAACGCTTTGGCGCCATGTTGTTGTATGAACTCATCTGGATCAATCCCATTGCCTAGTTGCACCACACTTAAATGCAAACGGCTATGTTCTTGTAATAAATCAAGTCCTCTTGCAGTCGCTTCTTGACCCGCGCGATCGCCATCGTAACAAAAAACTAAATTCGTAGCCAACTGCTCTAATCGTTGAATCTGTTGGCTGGTCAAACTAGTCCCCATCGAGGCTACACCAGAAGTCAGTCCAGCACGAAAAGCGGCAATGACATCCATAAAGCCTTCAAATAAATACACCGTTCCTTGTTTACGAATCTCTGCTTTAGCTTTATCCAAATTAAACAACACATTTCGCTTGTTGAAAATTGGAGTTTCTGGTGAGTTGAGATACTTGGCTTGCTCGCTTTTTTCATCTGACAACTCAAACCAACGTCCAGAAAACGCAATCGTTTTTTTATTGCCGTTACGAATCGGAAACATGATTCGTTGATAAAACCGATCTAAAAGTGAGCCATCATCACGTTCGATGAATAAACCAGATTCTATATACGTCGTTTTATCATAAGCTTCTTTTTCAAAGATTCGTTCTAAAAATTCTCGTTGTGGTGGAGCAAACCCGATTTGAAATTCTTCGATCAATTCATCTGTCATACCGCGATTGTACAAATAAGTCAAAGCTTCTTGGCCAACTGCTGTATTGACTAAAATATGATGATAAAATTGTGCCGCCTTTTCATGTAACGCATATAAGGGCGAATGTTGTGTATTCGTTGACGTCTGTGCTTGATCTCGATAGTGAACGTCCAGTTCGATTTGTTCTAAATCTGCGATTTTTACGACGGATTCTGCAAACGATAGACCTTCGATTTCTTGCACAAAACGAAACACATTTCCACCTTTACCACAGCCAAAACAATGGAAGATCTGTTTGTCTTCTGCCACTGTGAATGATGGTGTTTTTTCTGAATGAAACGGACATAATCCAGAGTAGTTACGTCCAGATTTTTTTAGTTGGACATATTGTCCTACAACTTCCACGATATTCGTCCGTTCTCGAATATCATCAATGACCTCAGAAGGAATTTTACTCATCGCTTTCACCTCCTAAAAGGGTGCATGAAACATCGGTAAAAAATCGCACTAATGGTCATTAGCGCGATTTTCCCAATTTGACAGTATTCTACTTTTATTATTGTATCATAAACTCATAAGATTTCAAGTGTTTTGATTACTTATATTGCTCTTCTAAACGACTCATAAATGCCCCTAATGCGATTCCTAAACCAAGCAAGATGACACAACTTACATAGCCTAATGCACTGACTCCAGCGTAGTCGATTGGAATGATCATTACCGTAGATGCTAATACGATCCCTAAAATCACATGAAAGAACAACGCGTACCAGCGAGACAAAATAAAATCCACAAGCTTAGAGAAGACCAATACAGTGACAATCCCACCGATTGCAATCGGTAGTACTACTGCTATGTCTAGCGTTTTGATCCCATCAGACATCGCTTTATACATGCCCATATAGACTAAAAAGTTTGACGGGCTAAGTCCAGGAACGATCATGCCTAAACCAATCAATCCTCCAGCAATCGTCCACGTCCCCAAATTTTGATCGACTTCGGTAAATAAAGCAGCTCCTTGCCATAAAAATAAAAAGCCGATTACAAAGCTGATAGCAAAGGCTAACCAATCCCGCGAAGTTCGTCCATGTTTTTTCGCTTCTTTAAACAAAGAAGGTAATGTTCCGATAATACAACCAACAAAAAACCATAAAATGATCGTTTCGTATGCACCTAATAAAAAACTAACCAAAAACGACAGTAAAAACACACCCGTAATCCCGCCTAACCCAACCGGAATAAAAAAGAGGACATTCTCTTTAAAGTTACGGGTTAAATGCGCCAAAAACGAAATAATCCGCTCATAGATTCCAAAAATCGCGGCTAAAGCACCACCACTGACTCCTGGTAAAATAAATCCTGATCCAATAAACATCCCTTTAATAAATCGTAAACCCCAATCATTACGCCTTTTTTTCTGCTCCATCCTCAATCTCCTTTTTAAGTATCAAATAATGAATTACTCAATTTAATTTTCCATTGATTCGTCTTCACTAGATCTGCGTAAAACATATTCCCACCATTATGATACAAATAACCCCCATTATATAAAAATGATCGCCAAGCATAGTAACGATATTGTTCTCGTTCTTGGTTGCCTAGTTGCGGTGATAAAATATCTTTAGAATAGCTTTCAGCTAATTCTACTGTATTTTCCCCTCCATTTTTTGCTACATAATCAATATAATCTAACCCATAATTGTATGCTTGAACGGCAGTCCAAATATCGGTTTTGAGTTCTTTTGAACGTTGAATCGCTTGTGCCAAAAACGCGACGCCTTGTGTTATACTCTGAGTAGGTGTTGAAATTTGACCTGTCTCGCCCGTATAGCTTTCTGAACTTTGCATTGGATCTTCGCCTTTACCTTTCGATTCAGTAAAAATAATACTCAATGCCAAATCTTTATATTCTGAGATCCCATTTTCTACAAGGGCTTGTTCAACTTGAGTATCAAACTGATGAACTTGTTTTAAAATTTGATAATTGCGATACACCATAAAACAAGTCGCAAGTACAATCGTGACACAAAAAATTCGTAAGCTCAAAAAGAAAAGTGTATCCAGTTTTTTTAACATTTGTATCAACCTCTTCTTTCGCTCTTTATAGCCTACCTTTTAGGGCGTTATCTGTCTATCGTTGTAAAAAAAAAATCGGTGTTTTTAATAAAAATTAAAGCTTTAATCTTACAATAGTGTTCGCAAATAAAGGTGTACGGCACTCGATTTGCTTGTTATATTGTAAGGATGGAAAGTAGGTGATGCTTTGAAACAATCAAAAACACTCCTTCTTGAAGATGGTTCAACGCTAGCTTATCGTATTTACGGTCATGGTTTTCCATTGATTTTGTTGCATGGAAATGGAAACACCGGCGCGTACTTTGAACGTCAAGTTCCTACTTTTGCAAAGTATTTCCAAGTGATCGTGCTTGATAGCCGTGGTCATGGTGCATCAACAAATGTGGCCAAACATATCTCCTATCGTTTAATGGCTCACGATGTCAAACGTTTGTTCGAAGTAGAACACTTAAAAAGCGCCCACTTATTAGGCTTTAGTGATGGTGCGAATATTGCCATGGCGTTTGCCTCTGAGTATCCAGATTGTGTGGCAAAACTCGTACTCAATGCTGGCAATATCGAAGTTCATGGTATGCGTTTAGTCATCGAGTGGTTGACTTATATCGAATACTTTAGTGTTTGGCTACTTGGACGTTTCATCCCTTATTTTAAGGCCAAGACGCCTATTATTCGGCTCATGATTCAAGATACAGAGATCACGAAAACAGATCTAGCCCATATCACGGCAAAAACACTCGTGATTGTGGGCAAAAAAGATGTCATCAAAGTAGAGCATTCGTTTGCGATCGCCTCAGCGATTCCAAACTCCCGCTTTGTGCTTGTTGCCAATCACGGACATCGTTTGGCAAGAACCTCCCCCGCATTGTTTAATCATGAAGTATTAAATTTTTTGAGAGGATAAGGTGAAAAAATGGAAAAATTGATTAGGTGGTTTAAACAACATATTACATTTTTCAAATTACTGTTTGTGTTTGCGGTACTGATTATCGTCGTAGCTGAATTATTGTCAATCAGCAAGACGATTTCTTTGGAACGATTGAATGAAATGTTTGATCGTATTCCTTTATGGCAGTTAGGCGTCATCGCTTTAGTCGGACTCCTATCTGTTGCGCCTATGTTAGGTTATGATTTCACATTGAAAAAATTATTAAAATTAGAATACTCGAACTTTTATATTTTCGAAACAAGTTGGATCATCAATACCATCAACAATATTGCTGGATTTGGGGGAATCGTCAGTATTGGGTTACGCAATGAATTTTATGGTAAGGGTTCTAGAAATAATAAAGTGATCAGTTCATTGACGAAAATCTTTGTTTTTGTTCTTTCGGGATTATCGATTTATAGTTTGCTTTCATTAATCGCAGTCGAATTTTTCGATCGATCAGCCTACGTGAAACAATATTGGATCTGGTTGCTCGGTGCAGCAATTTATTTCCCAATCGTCTTTTTATTATCCCAACGAAAAAAAGAAGGATTACTTTCTGGACTATCTTTTAAAGAACAATGCGCACTCGTTGGGACATCGTTTTTTGAATGGACTGGAATGATCGTTACATTTTCATTAATTGGCTATTTTTTAAACGTGCCCGTTTCAATCGCAGATAGTATTCCTTTATTCATCGCGGCGACAGTTATTGGGATCATTTCCTTGATTCCTGGTGGATTGGGTAGTTTTGATGTCATGATGATTTTAGGGTTTTCTTCTTTAGGTGTTCCTAGAGAAATCGTGGTCTTGTGGCTGGTCATCTATCGAATCGCGTATTATTTGTTGCCATTTGTTATTGGATTACTCTTATTTTCACGTCACTTATTTTTAAAGCTAGACAGTCGCTACAACGAAATCCCACGCCAATTGGCTGTAGAATTATTCCATAAAGTCGTCGTTGTATTGCTTTATTTTTCAGGGATGTTGATGGTCTTACTAGTCACAGTACCAGAAGTATTTTACAAAACGAAGTGGCTTGAACGGTTTAATCCATTTGGACTTCATTTGATCTCAGAATTTCCAAGTATTATTTTAGGTTTTTCGTTGATCATCATGGGACGTGGTATGGCAGCAAGGGTGAAGCGTGCTTACTATCCAACGATCGTTTTACTTGTATTGACGGCGATCTATGCCTTTACCACCGATTTTAGTTTAGTTACCGTAACCTATCTAGTCCTACTATTATTGATGGTTATCGCTTCTAAAAGTGAATTATTCCGAGAACAACTGGTTTATTCTTGGGAATGGATGACTATCGACGGTGTAATTTTTGGTTTATTGTCTTTATTATATGTAGTATTGGGTGTCTATAGTTTACCCGCTTTTAAACATCATGCTCATCCACATCGTCCAAAATTTGTAGAATTCTTACTCTTTCCGTCTGAAAAAATTTGGCTTTCAGGTTTTATTGCCATTTTAATCGTCGTTGCGTTTATTTCATTATTTACGCGCTACTTAAAAGGAGCAAAAAAATCAGTCAGCCAACCATTAAATAAAGAGGTCGCTCAAACCATTCTTCAGACATATGGAGGAAATATCGATAGTGAATTGGTCTTTTTAGGAGATAAAGAACTCTTTTTATACCCTGAAGAAGAACCTACTGTTTTCTTACAATTGCGCACGTATAATAATAAATGTGTCGTCATGGGAAATCCTTCAGGAAATCAAGAAGATTTTCCTGCTGCTATTGAAGCCTTCGTCAAAACTTGCGACCGCTTATGCTACTTACCGGTATTTTATGAAGTCGATGAATCAAGTGTATTGACTCTTCATGAATTTGGTTATGACTTTATCAAGATGGGTGAAGAAGCACTCGTGTACTTACCAGAGTTTAGTTTAGCTGGTAAAAAAAATCGTGGGATCCGTTCATTAATGAATAAGTTAGCTAAAGAAGGCGTGACGTTTGAAGTACTACAACCGCCTTTTACAGCAGAGCAAATGGCCACGTTTAAAGAAATTTCAGACAGTTGGCTAGATGGTCGTAAAGAAAAAGGTTTCTCATTGGGCTTTTTTGATGAAACTTATCTGCAACGCAATCCAATTGCCGTGGTGAAAACTGCAGAAGGTGAGATTGTTTCGTTTGCCAATATTATCCCAACTTATACCAAAGAATCCGCTACGATTGATTTGATGCGCCACCATAAAGAAAAAGCACCTTCTGGTACGATGGATTTTCTCTTTGTTCATCTATTTGATTACTTGAATCAAGAAGGAATCGAGTACTTTAACTTAGGGATGGCTCCACTATCCAATGTAGGCAAGTACCGTCAAAGCTTTATTCAAGAGCGCATCGCCGCTTTAGTCTATGAATTTGGTTCTGAATTTTATTCATTCCAAGGACTGCGTGATTATAAATCAAAATTTACTTCGATTTGGCATCCACGCTACACCTTATACTCTCGCGACAGCTGGATTTTATATGTCATGATCACCTTATTGATCATTGATAATGCACCACCTAAACAATAAAAAAAAAGGTTGTGACAATGATTGTCACAACCTTTTTTATTGGTTAGGTGTTCTAGAAGTAGCTTATTTCTTGGAGCTGCCCACTTCCGTCCGTCACACCCTCTTTATTTACATGTCGTGCGTTTCAGTGATTTCTTGAATATCTTTTAGCGTAACCGTCAAACTACCATCTGCTTGTTGAATAAATTCAACATAATCTGGATCGCGATACATCTCCATTGGAATGATCAATTCAATGCCATTTGAAAGTTTGATTTTTTGTTTACTAAATTTACGCGCAGAGAGTTCTTTGACATCATCGATCATCGGCGCTTGATCAATGACCCCTTTTTCTTCGACTTCTTCTTTAAATGCTAGTTGTGCGGTAATATTTTCTTTAAACACTTGAGTTGCGATTTGATCAAGTTCGATTGTTTCATTTTCTTCAAAAGTTTGCGCTAAAGCTTCTTGGATCGTCGCGGCCAATTCTACTTTAGGTGTCTCAAATTTTTCACCGATTTTTTCAGCCGTTTTTTGGATTACTTTGATGTTTTGTTCAAATGATAAATGCGGAATCGTTTCAATAACTTGGTTTGAAAAATAAGTACGCTTCTCACCAGAGAAGGCATATTTTTTTTCTAACAACTCGTATTGCAGCGTATCTGCTTGTACGACAAAGCTCTCTTCAGCTTTTTTCGTTATCGCAGAAAGCAACGCACGATGGACTAATAATTCATTGATAAATCCCGTATCATCAGAATCAATAAAATGAGTATAGCCTGTTGTAAAATCCACCTTCAACCAAGCATAATACTCGTTTGCATCTTTTTCAAATCGCACAAAAAAGATGTCGCAACTTGGCGCTTCTTCGCTTTCTTGATAAGCTTGATACCATTTTTCAACAACATGATGGCTAAGCTCGATAAACGAATACTCCGCGCGTTTTGTCAATAAACTGCCTATTTTTGAGTCTTGTTCCAGTGTGCCCACAAGGGTTTGGGGTGAACTGGCTTTTTTGATTTTTTTTTCTAAATATTCGCGAATGTACTCTTTTGATAAATCTAATGGTTGTGAAGAAAGAATCGGATCTCCAGTTTCACGGTCCACAATATGTACTACAGCTTCTTTTAAATAAATATCCATATCTCTCCTCCAATCGCTACTCGCTCAGTGTATCAAATTTTACTCCTTTCGCCAACATCAACTGCAATGTTTGACATTTCATAAGGGATTGGTAAACTAATTGTGAGGTGAACGCTATGACAATTGAAGAACGTATCAACCAATTAACGCCGGAAATCAAACGTGCGTTAAAACCCGAGTTTATTTTTATGATCAATCAAGACGTAATCCAACATTTCCCAATTCGTCAATGGAGCGCCAAACAAATCAAAAAGGAAATCTTGGCTCACTATTCATCGGTTAAGACGACAACGGTCAATCATCAACTGGTCTGCTATGGAACAAGCGATGAACCGATTATGATTATCCCTAGAGTAGCGACTTTTGCTGAACTAGGATGATAACTCTCATTGTTTTATCATTTTTTTAGAAATAACTGTTCAAATGCATATTTTTTTCTTATAATCAATAAGTATTGAAAGGGGCTCATTATGAAAAAGAAACAATTAGCAAAATTAAAAAAACAATTTAGACCATCCTTTGAAGGAGCAAGAAAACAATTATTTGATGCAATGATTGAAAAAGCAGCGGCATTATACCAATTAAATATCCGCGTATTTATCGATCCAAAGCAACCAAATGATATGATGATTGAATTACTTGATCCTACAGAGCGTGATCAACAAATTAAAGTACCTTTAGATGATAATTTTAAAACAGTTGTCAAACGCATCCAAAATGAAGAAAAAGGATTGCTTGATCGTTTTAGCGAAAATCTAGTAGAAGAAATCGCTAGCTACTGGTCACCAGATGCGGCACGTAAGCAAGTATCAACTCCTGAGAAAAAAGCTACTCCAGCAAAAGCTGAAACCACTTCAGCTAAAGTCACGGATGATAAATCCACTGACGCGGCAGCTTTTGCCACTTTTAGTGAGAAAATTAGTGCCTTTCCAAAATTTGCAGTTAAAGAAACTGCACAACAAATTGAAGTTGTAGAAAAGACAGCTAAGGAAGAGCGTTTATTAGCAACGATCTCAAAAACAGAGGAAAATAGTTTTACGATCGAAACAGCGTTAGAACGTAAATACAAATTAAAATTAGACGTGATTCCAGTGATTGAAGCATTTGCTAAAACACCACTAGCCAATCGTTAAAAAAAAGCATCCCAAATTGGGATGCTTTTTTAAACTGGTTCGTGATGATTCGAACTCAGTTCACTGATTTTTCCGGTCGCTAAGTATACGATCCATTCACAAATATTTGTCACATAATCACCAATACGCTCTAAATATTGTGCAACGTATAAATAATCCGTACCACTAACTACTGTTTCAGGATTTGCTTTCATTGCCGCAATCGTTTTATAGTAAATATCGTGGTAGTAATCATTGGTCCGCTTGTCCATTTGCGCAATCATACGCGCATCTTTCTCATCGGTTTTCACATAAGCCACTAATACATTATCAACCATTTTTTTCACATAGTCAGACATTTCAGAAATCTCTTTTTCGATATCTAAAATACGAGTCTCACCTTTTACGCGGATCGTTGATTTTGCGATCGAAACGGCATGATCTCCCATACGTTCTAAATCAGAGCTTGCTTTCATGACTGTAATGATCATTCTTAGGTCAGTCGTAACAGGTTGTTGTAGGGCAATCATTTCGAAGCTTTTTTTCTCTAAGCGAATCTCCATCCCATTGATTGTTTCATCGTGTTCGATGACTTCTTGTGCCAATGCTTTATCATGTTTGACATAAGAGCGAACCGATTTATGGATAGCATTGCTTACAAGCATCCCCATTTCATAAAACTGGTTGTGCAAATTCAATAAATCTTCTTCAAATTGCGTACGTAACATATCATTTCCTCCTTTTACCCAAATCTTCCAGAAATATAATCATCGGTTTCTTTTTTGGCTGGATCCAAAAAGATTTTTTTCGTACGATCAAACTCGATTAAATCTCCATTTAAGAAAAAGGCTGTCTTATCAGAAATTCGAGAAGCTTGGGACATATTATGTGTCACCATGATCATTGTATATTTATCTTTTAATTCTAACAAAGTATTCTCGATCTTACCAGATGAAACTGGATCTAGTGCACTAGTCGGTTCATCTAATAAGATGATTTTTGGATCGACTGCTAATACCCGTGCGATACATACCCGCTGTTGTTGTCCACCAGATAAAGAAAGTGCGCTATTGTGTAATTTATCTTTCACATCTTCCCATACAGAAGCCGCTTTAAGACTTTCTTCTACAACACGATCAAGCTCTTGTTTATCCGTAACACCTTTTAAACGCAATCCATAAATCACGTTTTCATAAATTGAAAACGGGAATGGGTTCGGTTGCTGAAACACCATGCCGATTTCTTTACGTAGATCAACAGTATCTGTTTTCGGACTGTAGATGTCTTGTCCGTTATATAATACACTACCGGTAATCGTCACATTTGGGATGAGATCGTTCATGCGATTTAAACTACGTAAAAAAGTTGATTTTCCACAACCTGATGGTCCAATCATTGCCGTAATTTCATTTTCATGAATCTCTAGATCGATTCCTTTAAGTGCTTCTTTTTTACCATAATATAAGTGCAAATCTCTTGATGTGATAATTGGTTCTGCCATAATCGCTTCCTCTACTTTCTAACCAAAATGTCCTGATACATAATCTTCAGTTGCTTGTGTTTTTGGTCGCGTGAAGATTTTACGCGTATTATCGTATTCAATGGCATGTCCTAAATAGAAGAAAGCAGTATAGTCACTGATCCGTGCCGCTTGTTGCATGTTATGCGTTACGATAACAATCGAATACTGATCCTTTAGATTGACTAACGTTTCTTCGACAGTACCAGTTGAAATTGGATCGAGTGCACTAGCAGGTTCGTCTAATAGCAAAATATCTGGTTTCATCGCAATTGCGCGGGCAATACATAAGCGTTGTTGCTGTCCACCAGATAACGCATGCGCACTTTTGTCTAATGAATCCTTGACTTGATCCCATAATGCTGCTTGTTTTAAACTGGTTTCGACGATTTCATCTAGTTTTTTCTTATCTTTCTCACCATGGCGTTTTAAAGCAAACGTGATGTTTTCATAGATCGATTTACTAAATGGATTCGGACGTTGGAATACCATACCGATTCGTTTGCGCATCTCATAGACATCGACTTCTTTTGAATTCACATCGACACCGTTATACATGATTTGACCTGTAATTTTAGTATTGGCGATCTCATCATTCATGCGATTCAAACTACGTAAATAAGTCGATTTCCCACATCCTGATGGTCCGATCAAAGCTGTAATTTTATTTTTTTCAAATGCCAAATCGACACCTTTGATCGCTTCATTTTTCCCATAGTAAACATGAAGATCATGTGTTTGTAGGATAATATTTTTTTCTTCTTCTAACGTGATGATATGACGATCATCTAAGTTGTATTGTTTCATGCTCGTTCTCCTTATGCAGCTGACGTCATTTTCTTATATAGACGTTTTCCAAGCGCGCGTGCACCAAAGTTAAAGGCTAACACGGCGATGATCAAAACAGCTGAGGCTCCAGCAGAGATAATCTCTCCATCTGGTTTTGTTCCTTCAGAATTGATTTTCCAAATATATACCGCTAAGGTTTCTGCTTGTCTAAAAATACTTAATGGACTAGATACACTTAGTGGATTCCAGTTCGTAAAGTCAAGTGCTGGTGCACTTTGTCCGGCTGTATAAATCAACGCCGCAGCTTCACCAAAGATACGTCCCGAACTTAAGATCACTCCAGTTAAAATACCTGGCGTAGCTTCTGGTACGACTACACGAAGGACTGTTTCCCAACGTGAAAGTCCTAATGCCAATCCCGCTTCACGTTGTGTAAAGTGGACCGATTTTAACGACTCTTCCACATTACGCGTCAACAGTGGTAAGTTAAAGAAGGTCAACGCTAACGCTCCAGACAAGATCGAAAATCCATATTGAAATTGAATAACAAACACTAAGAAACCAAATAACCCTACAACTACAGAAGGTAATGAACTTAAAATCTCAATTGCTGTACGAATGACATCTGTCACCCAGTTTTTCTTTGAGTACTCCGATAAATAAATACCTGCACCCAATGAAATCGGAAAGCTGATGATCATCGTGATCAACAATAGGTAAAATGAGTTAAACAATTGAATCCCGATCCCACCACCTACTTGATAGGCTTTAGACGGTTGCGTTAAGAATTCCCATGAAATGTGTGGAACACCACGCACTAAGATATATAGTAACAAGGCAGCTAGAATCAGTACGATCACGCCAGAAATCGCATAAAGGATCCCTGTTGCAATCTTATCGGCACGTTTTGCTGACATTATTTAATAGCCCCCTTTTTTCCAATTAAACGAATCACAATATTGAAGAGTAATGACATTAGCAATAAGATCAATGCTAATGACCACAGTACATTATTTTCTAATGTTCCCATGATCGTATTTCCAATCCCCATTGTTAAGATCGAAGTCAACGTTGAAGCTGGTGTAGTCAAGCTGGTTGGAAGCAATGCAGCGTTCCCGATCACCATTTGAATCGCTAACGCTTCACCAAATGCACGTGCCATCCCAAATACGACTGCTGTTAAAATACCAGGTACTGCCGCACGTAAAACAACTTTGTAAATGGTTTGCCAACGTGTCGCACCTAACGCTAGAGAAGCCTCGCGGTAATGACGTGGCACAGCTTTCAAAGCATCGACTGTCATCGTCGTCACAGTAGGTAAAATCATAACAAACAATACAAACGTTCCCGCTAAAATCCCAAAACCAGTTCCTCCAAAAATAGAACGAATTACAGGTACGATAACAGAAAGTCCGATAAATCCATAAACTACCGAAGGAATTCCAACTAACAACTCAATCACTGGTTGTAAGATTTTTTGGCCTTGTTTAGGTGAGATTTCCACCATAAAAATGGCTGCACCAATTGCAAATGGTGTCGCTAAAATTGCCGATAAAAATGTCACAATAAATGATCCTAATATCATAGGTAATGCACCAACTAAAGGTTTGCCATCTGAACCTACAGCGCTAGGATTCCACTTGGTCCCAAAGAGAAAGTCAAACACATTGACCTTATCTACGAAAAACGTCGCAAGCCCTTTACTCGCAACAAAAAAGAAAATCGATAGTACCACTACGACAATCAGTGCGATACATAAAAAGCTGATGATTTTTCCAAATTGTTCCATTCGTGCACGTTTTGATCGTTTTGTTAACTCATGTTTTATATCTTCCAAGAGGGTTCCTCCTCAAAACTATTTTTCACTTTACTAGTGTAATCTTTTGATTTCAATTTCTTTTAAAGCTTACGTAAAGATCAAGTTAAGATTGTAAATTTTGTGTAAAGACTATTTAATAATATTTCCTTGCCAATCACGTTTCACTTCCATCTGCGTTACAGGGATATAACCCATTTTTCCTACGATTTCTTCTTGGACTTTATCTGATAAAATATAGTCGATAAATTGCGTAGTCAATTCAGTTGGATCTTTTAACGTATACATATGCTCATATGACCAAATAATCCATTTGTTTGTTTTCACATTATCATCATTTGGTTCGATATTATCAATTTTTAATTTTTGAACATCCTTATTCACATAAGAAAACGCCACATAACTGATCGCGCCAGGTGTATCCGATACGATTTGACGTACCATTCCGCTTGAATCTTGTTCTTGTGATTGTTTTGCAGAAGCGCCATCTAAGACCCATTTTTCAAAAGTTGCACGCGTTCCACTACCTGAAGCACGGTTTAGTAATACAATTGCTTGATCCGCGCCCCCGACTTCTTTCCAGTTCGTGATTTCACCGGTAAAGATTTGCTTCA
The DNA here is from genome assembly GCF_913775425.1 of uncultured Enterococcus sp. GTDB lineage: Bacteria > Bacillota > Bacilli > Lactobacillales > Enterococcaceae > Enterococcus_G. Next base: position 8,398 of record NZ_CAJYIS010000011.1, on the reverse strand, counting down.
ACTGATCCATTGTGACACTTTCTACACCGACTTTTTTATTGACGATCGGTGTGATCCCAACTACAGCAACTTGATGATCTACTAATTTACTAGCATCGATTCCTGATTTTTCCTCAGCGAATAAATCTGAATTTCCGATATCTACCGCACCAGATTGGACTTGGCTTAATCCAGTACCGCTACCACCACCTTGAACATTAATAAATTCCCCCGGATGGTTGGTTTGGTATTCATCGGCTGCAGACTCCACTAACGGTTGTAACGCAGATGATCCAACGGCTGTGATCGATTCCCCTCGGTCAATCCATTTCGCGCAGCCGCTTAATAATAACCCTGTCGCGAGTAAAGAAAAGACGATTAAGCTTGTTTTCTTCATATTTGAACTCCTCATTCCATATATTCTTATATCTCTATCTTACCATCTAAATGGGACTTTAATAAACTCTTAGCTAAGGATCTCTGATTTTTTTTGCTAAGAGCGACCCAATTGCCATAATAACAAACGATGTAAAGAAAAGATAGCCATTTTTTTGATCTTTTTACGAAAAAAAGTAGTCCTATGGAAGTGACTTCCAAGGACTACTTTTATAAAATTCTAGCAGAGATTATTCATTTTCTTTTAACGCATCGCCAAGTAAATCGCTCATTGTAAAGCCAGTTGATTCTTCTGGAAGTTCATATGACTCTTCTTCAACGACTTCTTGTTCTTGCTCTGGTTTTTCTTCTAATGCTTTGATACTTAGAGCAATACGATGTTCATCTGGGTGGACTTCTAACACTTTCACTTGTACACGATCACCTTCATGAAGAACTTCATGTGGAGTTGCAATATGTTTGTGTGAAATTTGTGAGATATGCACAAGTCCTTCAACACCTGGTAACACTTCTACAAAAGCACCAAAGCTTGTTAGACGTTTTACTGTTCCTTCAATAACAGCGCCTGTTTCAATTGTTTCTGCTACTGTATCCCAAGGTCCAGGCAGTGTATCTTTGATCGATAACGAAATACGTTCAGAAGCTGGATCAACAGATAATACAGCTACATTCACTACATCACCTACTGATAATACGTCACTTGGTTTCGCAACATGTGCGTGTGAGATTTCAGATACATGGACTAGTCCATCGATTCCACCTAAGTCTACAAAAGCACCGAAATTCGTTAAGCGCGCAATTTTTCCTTCTAATTGATCACCTTCTGCGATCGAAGACAATAACTCGGCTTTTTTGCCTTCTTTTTCTTGTTCAACTACTGCCTTATGAGACAGGATCAAACGGTTTTCTGAAGGTTCGATTTCGATGATCTTCAATGTTAATGTCTTACCTTTATATTCTTCAAAATCGTCTACAAAATGATCTTCAACCATTGAGGCAGGAACGAACCCACGTACACCGACGTCGACTACTAATCCACCTTTAACGATGTTTGTTACTGGAGCTTCTAAAATTTTACCCGCTTGGAAATCTTGCTCAATATCAGCCCAAACTTTTTTCGCGTCAAGACGACGTTTTGATAGTAAGTAACTACCATTTTCTTTGTCTTTTCCAATTGTTGAAATAACAACTAGATCCAACACATCGCCGACTTTTACAACTTCATGAATATCGTCAACTGGTAAAGTAGAAAGTTCTTTTGCAGGAACAACCCCTTCAACTCCAGCACCTTCGATACCAATAATTGCTTGTTTGTCTTCAATCGCTAATACTTCACCTGTTACAATATCGCCTACACTAACTTCTTTTACATTGTTTAATGCAGCTTCCATTGAATCATTAGCATTTTCGACTTGATTATTTTCAAATTCCGTCATAACGTATGTCCTCCTAACCAACAGTTCATAAAATCATGGTACAATTTCTAGTTTATGCTATTCTGACAAAAAAATAAAGCGATTTCTACTGAAAAAATGAATTTATTCTAATTTTTCTTTTTTTCGCTACTTGGGGAAATGAAATAAAGTTTTCATTTCGTTTGACGGTACTGTTTTAGGTAAAAATTTGCTGTTTCTTGATTCATTTTGTCTTTTATTAAACAATTGGTCACATAATCGATTTCTGCACCAACTGCACCCACACTCATCGCAAGCGCACGAGCTTGTAAAGACATATGACCTTGTTGGATCCCTTCACTGACTAATGCGCGTAAGGCAGCGAGATTTTGAACTAAGCCAATTGCTGCTGTTAGTGACGCCAATTCAGTTGCTGTTGGAAAATCAGCTAGCTTATGGACTAGTTTCGCTTTAGGCAATAAACTGATCGCACCACCAACAGCTCCAAGTAATGCCGGTAGCTCAATCGTACCAATTAACTGCTCTTCTTGTATTTCCCAAGTAGATAACCCTCTATATTGGCCACTTTTTGCAGCAAAGGCATGTACAGCAGCTGAAAAAGCCCGCGTGTCATTTCCTGTGGCTAACACAAAAGCTTCCATTCCATTCATGATCCCTTTATTATGCGTCACGGCACGGTACGGATCGATTTGTGCTGCTTGTGAAGCTTGAACAATTTTTTTCGCCACAAGTTCTCCGGGAGCCGTTTTCGCCAATACATGAAACGGTAACGTCACTGTCGCACGTACGATTGCTTCAGTTGCGTAATTGCTTAAGATGCCCATCAAAATCTCTTCTTTTGTTTGCGTAACGAGATAAGCTTTGACTGCCTCAAGCATCGTGTTGACCATATTTGCCCCCATCGCTTCTTTAGGATCGACAATCAAATCACAAGAGATATAGTTTTCAGACAACTGGCGAATCTCAATTTGCTTGATCCCGCCACCTCGTAAAACGATCGATGGTTGCGCTTGATGCGCATACGCGATCATTTGCTCTTTATTTTCCTCTAAACATGCACGTAATGCTTCAGCGTGTTGAACATCTGGAAAGATCAATTGTCCACGCACAAATTTTGTCGACATCGTTGTTTGAACTCCACTTTTTTGCGCCATTTTTGCGCCATAATTACATGCTGCGATGACTGAAGGCTCTTCGGTTGCTAAGGCTAATGTACGCACGATTCCATCTACATTCAATCCATTTACGATTCCAAGTGGCACTGAAAATTCACTGACTTGGTTTTCAATCAAATGACTTGCTAGTTCTTGTGGTAAACTCTGGTTGGCAAGTTCGTTTTGTTCTACTTGAGTCAAATCCTTCAACTGTGCTAGCTGTGCTCTTCGTTCATTTGTCGTTAATTTATAAAAAGGCTTATTGTTCATCTAGAGTCTCCTCAGGTATATGCAAAAGCAAGGCTAATCCTAAGCCACCACCTACACATAATGAAGCGATCCCGACTTGTTGATGCGTACGTCTTAATTGATGTACTAAAGTCGTCACGATTCGCGCACCAGTTGCCCCAATCGGATGACCTAAAGAAATTCCACCACCGGCAATATTGACTTTTTTCGTATCTAATTTCAACGTATCTTGCACGACGATCGACGAAGCCGCAAATGCCTCATTGATTTCAAATAAATCAATATCTGCTATCGTGACTTGATTACGTTCAAGTAAACGGGTAATCGCCGTAATCGGTGAAATCCCCATAATATCAGGTTCGATTCCCACTTCCACGATATCATCGATCTCAGCAAGGTACTCGATCCCATGCTCTAAAGCATAACTCTTCGTACACAACAACAATGCGCTCGCACCGTCATTGATTGTAGAAGCATTCCCTGCTGTGACAGTTCCATCTGATTTAAAGACGGTTTTTAATTCTGCTAACTTTTCCAGTGTTGTTTGTGCTCGAACACCTTCATCTTTGATAGCCTGATCTAAGGGAATCAATTCCTGATCAAACCAACCGTTTTCTTGGGCTAGAGCAGCTTTTTTTTGTGACTGATACGCAAATTGATCTTGAGCATCTCGTGAGACAGCAAAGCGTTCAGAAACGTTTTCTGCAGTCATTCCCATTGCTTTTCCTGAAAATGCATCCGTTAGCCCATCTTGGAACATGACTTGTTTGGGATGTGTATATGTGTCGGTTTGTTTATCATAATCCACGATTGTTGGCGCGTTCGTCATACTCTCTACTCCACCAGCAAGTACGATCTCAGCTTCGTTTAATAACAGCATTTGGCGTGCATGACTGATCGCTTTTAGTCCTGATCCACACACTTCATTAACGGTTACTGCAGGTACACGAACATCTAAATCCGCGCGCAAAGCAATTTGGCGTGCTGGATTTTGTCCATTGCCGGCTTGCAATACATTCCCAAAGACGACGTAATCGATTTTATCTTTTAATGATGGTTGTTTGTTTAAGATTGCTTTTGTTACTTCAACCCCTAAATCCACTGCTTGAAACTTACTTAGCATTCCTTTATATTTTCCTACTGGCGTTCGTAAAGCCTCAATAATCACAATTTTTTCCACTTCGCCACCTCCATGTAAAAATATAGCATGATTCTGCTAAAAAAAACACCTGACAAAATCGTGAATATCCAGGATTTCTTAATTTTTTAACAAACTTTAAATTTCTATCATTTGTTCCACTTTTTTCATAAAATATGCTATTTTTATAGTATAACGATTTAAAGGAGAACGATATGCGCGTAGGTATAGATAAGTTAAATTTTTTTGTTCCATCTTATTTCATGGACATGACGACTCTAGCAGAAGCTAGAAATGTTGACCCTAATAAATTTTTGATTGGCATCGGACAAAGCCAAATGGCTGTAGCACCAAAAACTCAAGATATTGTTACATTTGCTATGAATGCAGCTTTACCCATGTTATCTAAAGAAGATAAAACAGCGATCGACATGATCATTGTAGGGACTGAATCTAGTATCGATGAGTCAAAAGCCTCTGCTGTAGTATTACATCGCATGCTGAACATTCAACCTTTTGCTCGTTCATTCGAGATCAAAGAAGCTTGCTACGGGGCAACAGCAGGTGTCCAAATGGCACTATCACATGTGCAAGCAAATCCAAAAAGTAAAGTTTTAGTGATCGCTAGCGACAATGCACGTTATGGATTACATTCTGCTGGAGAACCGACACAAGGTGCAGGTGCAGTTGCGATACTGATTGCAGCTAATCCACGTATTGTAGAATTACAACAAGATACAGTTGCCTTAACTCAAGACATTTATGATTTTTGGCGTCCCGTAGGCCATGAATATCCACTAGTAGAAGGTGCTTTATCCAATCAAACGTATATCGAGTCGTTCCAAAAAGTTTGGACAGAATACAAAAAACGAACTCAATTGTCCTTTGAAGATTTTGCAGCAATCACGTTTCATGTTCCCTATACTAAAATGGGGAAAAAAGCCATCATGAGCGAACTAGAAAAAGAGACAGCTGTTACTCAAGAGCGACTACTTGCTCGGTATGAAGAAAGTATTGCATATAGTCGACGTATTGGAAATCTATATACAGGCTCTTTATACCTCAGTGTGATTTCATTATTAGAACAAAGTATGGCTTTAAGCGCAAACGACCGCATCGGATTTTTCAGCTATGGTTCTGGAGCAGTAGCGGAATTTTTCTCTGGTCGACTAGTATCCGGCTATAAAGAGCAACTGAATAAAGAAGGCCATGAAGACTTTTTGGATAATCGACATGCATTAAGTTTAACTGAATACGAAACATTCTTTACAGATAAACTAATACCTGATCAAGATCAAACATTTTCAGATCCACAACTATTCAGTATCCAATCGATCGAGAAAACTATACGTACTTATAAAGAAATATAAAAAAACAAGCGAGATTACTCGCTTGTTTTTTTACGTTCGGTGATTTCTACATGTCGATTTTGTCCTAAAATCAATGGGACGGTTTCATATTTTACTTCGCTATATTCTAAACCAAACCAATTTTCTGGAGCAACCGTAAATTTTTTGATCCATAATTTCAATTGCATCACTTGACGATCCCATTTATTTAAACTAGTATGTGTCGCGACCGATTCTTGAATCAAAATAAATTGAAAATCACCTACGATACGATTAGGTCGAATCGAATACTGTTGTGGTTGTTGCTTGATCCGTCCATCTTTCATAAGTTGCTGTACGATTTCGCGAATGTACAAATTGATTTCTTGATCAACTCTAAAACCTAAATGTAATTTGACAAATACAATAAAATCCGTATCGAACAATTCTACTTCATATTCTTTCGTATAAGGTTCATCAGTGACTTCTACGTTGATAAACCAATACACTTTGGCTCGCTTTGGCGATTTATCAAGGATGGAATACAAATACTCTTTACCAATCTTATCTTGATTCATATTTGGAACCATAAATAAAATATTCGTTTGACTCAGATCAATGGTTTGATCTTCTCGTAAAGCTGCAAGTTGTGGAATAAAAGGTTTCAGCGCAATTTCTTCGCTTTCACGTGCAACAATTGTATTTCCACGTTGCCAAATAGCCATCAGTCCTACGATTATCAAGGCCATCAAGACGGCTACATATCCGCCATGGAAAAATTTCATGACACTTGAAATAAAGAAAATCAATTCAATTACACCAAAGAATACTGTAATGCTAAGCGCGAGATAGCGATTATACGCACTTTTGATTAAATAAAAATACAAGAGAATCGTCGTAGTAAGCATCGTCACAGTAATCGACAGTCCATATGCTGCTTCCATTTTCGTTGATGTTTGAAAGCCAATAACCACGAACGAACATGCCAACCATAAAACGAAATTGATAACGGGAATATATACTTGACCAATATTTTTCCCTGGATAATATAACTTTAACCTTGGAAATAATTTTAATTTGATTGCCTCAGACACTAATGTAAATGATCCAGATAATAATGCTTGCGATGCAATAATCGCTGCGATAGTAGCAAATAAGATCCCGATCCAAAGAATATTCGTTGGCAATAATGCAAAGAAGGGATTGAAGTGCTCAGATACCGATGCTTGCTTATCGATCAAATTTAATAAAAATGCCGCTTGTCCAAAATAATTCAAAAGCAAACAAATTTTTACGTAAGGCCAGCTAATATGAATATTCTTTTTCCCCACGTGTCCCATATCAGAATAGAGCGCTTCAGCACCCGTTGTTGCTAAAAAAATATTTCCCAAAATAAATAGTCCTAATTTATTTTGTTCACTAAATAAGATACGTACTGCATAGATTGGGTTTAACGCACGTAAGACAGATACATCTTGGATAAAGTACACGAATCCGATTCCGCCAAGAAAAGTGAACCACAAAAACATAATTGGGCCAAAAGCTTTTCCTACAAAATCCGTTCCAAAACGTTGAATCGAAAATAAAACGAGCAAAATGATTAATGTAATCCCAATGATGACTTGTTGATTTTGCCCAAAAATATCGATAAATAATGGTAGATCACGTAAGCCTTCAACTGCGGTTGTGACGGTAACAGCAGGCGTTAAGACACCATCTGCTAATAACGCAGCTCCTCCGATCATAGCAGGGATGATCAACCATTTTTTTGATGTTCGCACCAAGGAAAATAATGCAAAAATCCCACCCTCTCCATGGTTATCCGCTTTTAAGGCTAACCAGACATATTTAATTGTTGTTAAAATCGTTAATGTCCAAAAAATCAACGAAACTGCTCCTAAAATAAACTCACGATTTAAAGATGCGATACCCCCATTTTCAACTACGATTGCTTTCATAACATATAATGGACTCGTCCCAATATCCCCATATACGACCCCCATCGCCACTAATACTCCTGCAAAGCTTAGCTTATTTCGTACTGCTTTCTCCATGTTCTGCCTCCTAATATAAAAATAAAAAAAAGACCTAAGTATACGATATACGTATACTTAGGTCTCGCCTTTAATTTATTAGACCAGTCATTTCTGACTTGCTGTTGATCTAATAACACATAGTGTGTGCTACTCCCCTAATGGATGTATTATGTCTGAAAACATGTCAAAAGTCAATCCCATAAACTGGGGTAGCTGGATTCGAACCAACGCATGAGGGAGTCAAAGTCCCTTGCCTTACCGCTTGGCTATACCCCATTAAAAAAAGGGCGAACGATGGGAATCGAACCCACGAGTGCCGGAGCCACAATCCGGTGCGTTAACCACTTCGCCACGATCGCCATATTACTTATTACCCAAATAAAAAACTAAGATGAAAGACATCTTAGTTAATACCGGCGGCCGGGGTCGAACCGGCACGCCCTCAACGGGCACTGGATTTTGAGTCCAGCGCGTCTGCCAATTCCGCCACGCCGGCATAAATAGTATATTAAATTATAATGTACTAAGGCGGTAACCGGATTTGAACCGGTGATGAAGGTTTTGCAGACCTCTGCCTTACCACTTGGCTATACCGCCATATTAAGTTTCCAATTAAGGAACTGGGGTAGCTGGATTCGAACCAACGCATGAGGGAGTCAAAGTCCCTTGCCTTACCGCTTGGCTATACCCCATTAAAAAAAGG
>NZ_CAJYIS010000010.1 GCF_913775425.1 uncultured Enterococcus sp. | reverse complement strand
TCCAAGCTGTTATCGCGAGTTCGATTCTCGTCACCCGCTTTTAGTTTTTATGGGCCTATAGCTCAGCTGGTTAGAGCGCACGCCTGATAAGCGTGAGGTCGATGGTTCGAGTCCATTTAGGCCCACTAGTTTTATAATAAAACCATTTTGGTTTTGGGGAAGTACTCAAGTGGCTGAAGAGGTGCCCCTGCTAAGGGTATAGGTCGGGAAACTGGCGCGAGGGTTCAAATCCCTCCTTCTCCGTTAATATGGTCCGTTGGTCAAGCGGTTAAGACACCGCCCTTTCACGGCGGTAACACGGGTTCGATTCCCGTACGGATCATTAAGCATTCAATCAAATGATTGAATGCTTTTTTTGTATTTACTGAAATAAAAAATAATTTAAGTAATTTTCTTGGAAAAGTGATATAATCAATTCGTTGCAAGTTCCCGAAAGGATTCGCATATAAACTTATAAAAAGCGAAGATGCCTTGTAACCGATACTTAAACTAGGGGGAATTATTTTGAAGGAAAAACATTTATTTACATCAGAATCTGTATCAGAAGGACATCCAGATAAAATTGCTGACCAAATCAGCGATGCGATCTTGGATGCAATTTTAGAGAAAGATCCTGAGGCGCGTGTAGCTTGTGAAACGTCTGTAACTACTGGACTTGTACTGGTCTTTGGTGAAATCTCTACAAAAGCTTACGTGGATATTCAAAAAGTGGTACGTGAAACGGTTAAAGAGATCGGCTATACACGTGCAAAATATGGATTTGATGGCGATACTGCTGCTGTATTAGTAGCGCTAGATGAGCAATCAGCTGATATCGCACAAGGTGTCGATGAAGCACTTGAAATCCGCTCAGATGAGAAAAAAGAAGTTGAAGAAATCGGTGCTGGAGACCAAGGATTAATGTTTGGTTTTGCCATCGATGAAACACCGGAATTGATGCCATTACCAATTTCATTAAGTCATCGTTTAGTGAGACGTTTGGCAGAATTACGCAAATCTGGCGAAATCAAATATTTACGTCCAGATGCTAAATCACAAGTAACCGTTGAATACGACGAGGAAGATCAACCTTTACGTGTAGATACGATCGTTATTAGCACACAGCACGACGAAGATGTATCAAATGATACAATCCGTCAAGATATGATCGAAAAGGTCATTAAAGCAGTTGTGCCTGCGGAATTACTTGATGAAGAAACCAAATATTTTATCAATCCAACAGGACGTTTCGTTGTCGGTGGCCCTCAAGGAGACGCTGGTTTAACTGGACGTAAAATTATTGTGGATACTTATGGTGGTTATGCACGTCACGGTGGTGGAGCATTTTCTGGAAAAGATGCGACTAAAGTAGACCGTTCTGCAAGCTATGCTGCACGATATATTGCCAAAAATATTGTAGCGGCAAAACTTGCAACAAAAGCAGAAGTGCAATTAGCTTATGCGATTGGTGTAGCTCAACCTGTTTCAATTTCGATCAACACATTTGGTACTGGAACAGTATCGAACGAAAAATTGATTGAAGCAGTCCGCAAGAATTTCGATTTACGACCTGCTGGGATTATTGAAATGCTAGATTTACGTCGTCCAATTTATAAACAAACTGCGGCGTATGGACATTTTGGTCGTACAGATATCGACTTGCCTTGGGAGAAGACAGATAAAGTAGATGCTTTATTGGCAAGTGTGAAGGAGTAAAGAGGCGACTTCGGATGATACTAGTCATCCGAAGTCTTTTTGTATGCAAAAATTTAGGAGGCGAAGATGAAAAAAACAAATATTAAAGCGGTGACGGCCGCTGTGTTTATTGCAACATTTATGACTGCAATTGAAGGAACAATCGTCACGACAGCAATGCCAACGATTGTCGGTTCTTTAAAAGGAATCAGTATTATGAATTGGGTCTTTTCAATCTATTTATTGACAAATGCAATGTTTACACCAATTTATGGGAAATTAGCGGATAAAATCGGACGAAAACCGATCTTTTTATTAGGGACGGCTATTTTTATTTTAGGATCTGCGATGTGTGGCTTTTCTTTTTCGATGTTTAGTTTGATTATTTCTCGAGCAGTACAAGGAATCGGTGCTGGCGCAATGATGCCAGTCGCGTTTACTATCGTGGCCGATCTTTATTCTGCAGAAAAACGTGCAAAAATTATGGGATTTACAAGTACTGCTTGGGGCGTTGCCAGTGTTGTTGGACCTTTGGCAGGTGGATTTATTGTTGATTTGTTAAGTTGGCATTGGATCTTTTTTATCAATGTTCCAATCGGCTTGATTTTATTATGGATGATTCTGGTCTTTTTCCACGAAGAAAAATATGATCGCAAAGCCGCTAAAATGGATGTATGGGGCAGTTTATTATTGATGGGAACCTTGTTTGCCTTCTTGATTGGTGTACAGTATCTAGGTGATGAGGGCTTATCAATTAAGGTACTCTTACTATGGGCAATCAGTATTGGTTGTTTAATCGTGTTTACGATGGTTGAAAAACGTGCAGAAGATCCTGTGATTTCTTTGGAATTGTTTAAAAATCAATCATTTGTGATCGTGAATATCGTTGCAGCACTTGTAAGTGGCTTTTTGATGGCTGTAGAAGTGTATATCCCAATGTGGATGCAAGGTGTTTTAGGAATGAGTGCGGCGATCGGTGGCTTAGTATTGGCACCACAATCGATTTTATGGATTCTAGGCTCATCAAAAGCGGGTCATTGGATGGGGCAGTATTCATTGAAGCGAAATTTATTTATGAGTTTAGGAATTACTCTTTTAGGTGGTTTGTGTTTATTTTTAACACCTAGCCAAACACCTTTCTTCTTTTTCTTTATTTATTTAGGAATTATTGGAGCTGGGATGGGAGCAACGATCGTATTGACGACCGTAAGTGCACAAAACAGTGTTGGATCAAATCAAATGGGAGTGGCTACATCTTTTAATACTTTAGTCAGAACCTTAGGCCAGACCGTGATGATCGCTATTTTAGGTATCTTATTTAACTATACGACAAATAAAGAATTGGCTTTAGATGCTTCAGTTCCTAAAGATGCGATGAATCAATTGGTTGATCCTGCGACGGCCACGTTACTACCAGATGCTTTAAGAGAGCAATTGCGCGGTGTGTTGTATAACGGATTGCATATCGTTTATGGTGTGTCGCTTGGGTTAATTATTTTAGCTGGAGTTTTTGTACTGACATTACACAAGAAAAAAGAGTATACTCAAGCTCTAATAACAAAAAAGTAGGTGACTAAATGGCCTTATTACAAGCCAATATTTATTCAAATGTTTTAGAGATGGAAGTTATGGTCGATATCATCTTGCCACAACAGACTAAAAAAACCTTTGGCACGAATACTGTAGGTCAACATTCAGATGTGCCGGTACTTTATTTACTTCACGGAATGCATGGAAATCATAGCGTTTGGCAACGTCGAACGTCAATCGAACGCTACGTTAATGATTTAGGGATTGCAGTAATTATGCCATCGACTGATTTAGCATGGTACACCAATACCACTTATGGCATGGACTATTGGACTTTTATTGCAGAAGAATTACCAGAAATTTGTCATGAACTATTTCCGCAATTGACTGTTAAACGTGAAAAAACGTTTGCTGCAGGTTTATCGATGGGAGGATATGGGGCATTGAAATTGGGACTATGCTATCCAGAACGGTTTCAAGCCATCGCTTCTTTATCCGGAGCCATCGCCTTAGTCGAGATGATGGAACAGTTCGAAGAAATCCCAAAAAGAGCTTACTGGGAAGGGATTTTTGGACCGTTAAATCAAGTGCGAGATTCTAAAAATGATCCAATCCATCTGATCAAACAAGTCGATGCTAAACAAGCACCTGATTTTTTTGTCTGCGTAGGAACCGAAGATCCATTATATCAAGCAAATCAGTATGCAGTAAGTGTGATGCAAGCACAAGGACTAAATGTTGTCTACGAAGAAGGTCCAGGAGCGCATGATTGGGAATTTTGGGACAAATGGATTCAACGAGTTTTAGCTTGGTTACCGCTATAAAAAACACGATCCAATAATGTAGTGGCGTTTAGAAGTTAGATCAACAAGCTAATTTCTAAAGGCTAGTACATGAGGACCGTGTTTTTTAATGTCGTTTTTCGATGCAAAATAAAATCGGAGGGTGATTTTTTTGGTTAATAAACTGATATTGCAACACTTGGTAGTTGTGTTGATCTAATCGTTGACAAAAATCGGTGACGGCAGTTAATTCGGCTGCGCCTCCTTGATGACCATAATAAGCAACAATCACGATGCGACCACCGAGTGCTAGACGATCAGTGAGTTCTTCTAAGGCTTTAAGTGTAGTATTTGCCTTTGTAATGATTTGCTTATCACTTTTTGGCAGATAGCCTAAATTAAATACGGCCGCTTTGATTGGTGTTTTGTGTGCAATTACCGTACCAAGCGCTTCATGACCGATTTGGTGTAAGTTGATTTTAGCAGTCAATGAATGTTTTGCTAGTAGTGTTCTTGTCTCAGCCAATGCTTGTGCTTGAACATCAAAGCTATGTACGAGACCTTGTGGGACTTGTTGGGCTAGATAAAGGGTATCATGACCATTTCCCATCGTAGCATCGACTACAATGTCATTAGGGGCGATGACTTCTCCTAGTAGTTGATGGCTGTAGTGAAGTGCACTTTCTAACATAAATTCCTCCTCGATTCACGTAGGGCAAATTTCCCTTGATAGCTCTCTCTACGTAACAATTCAGCATCGATAGCATTTAAAACTTCCCACTTTTTTCTACTCCACATTGGACCCACGAGCGTATCCCATGGAGCATCACCAGTCAAACGATGGATGATGATATCGTTTGGAATAAGTTCCAATTGATCACAAATCAAGTTTACGTATCTTTCTTTGGACAAAAGTTGCAAGCGTCCTTCATGATAATCGCGCAACATACGGGTATTGCGCATCAGGTGTAGTAGATGCAATTTGATTCCTTGGATATCAGAATCCAAGATCGTACGTCGTACATTTTCGATCATCATCTCATCTGTTTCACCAGGTAAGCCGTTGATTAGATGGGTACACACGTTGATATTATGGTTTCGCAATTTAGCAACACCTTCTAAATAGGTATCATAAGTATGTGCGCGATTGATCGCATGACTCGTAGTCTCAAAAGTCGTTTGTAGTCCTAATTCGACCCAAAGATAAAGTGTTTGGTTTAATTCAGCTAAATAGTCGACAACATCATCTGGTAAACAGTCTGGCCGAGTACCAATCGAAAGACCGACCACACCAGGTAAATGAATGACTTGTTCAAACCGTTCTTTGATGACAGCAAGAGGAGCATGCGTATTTGTAAAGTTTTGGAAGTAGACGATATATTGCGTGACTTCCGGCCATTTTTGATGCATCTGATCGATTTCTTTTTGAAACTGGATCGGTAAGGGATCTGTTGGGGCGACGATCATATCACCAGAACCAGAAACACTACAAAAAGTACAGCCACCATGAGCGACCGTACCATCACGATTAGGGCAATCAAATCCACCATCGATCGGTACTTTAAATACTTTGCCACCAAATTCTTCACGTAGGGCATGATTCCAAGTATGGTAACGTTTTGTTTTAGTATCTAACATGTCGTTCTCCTTTGCGATAGACGGGATAAGAAAGCAACAACCAGCTGATCCCAAATAAATACCCACCTAATACATCACTTGGATAGTGTACACCAGCATAGATCCGACTGATGCCAATACCTAGTATCAATAGTGCAAGTAAGCTTTGCAAGGTCCATCGTAGCCATTTTTGTTTGATGAGTAGAGGAAGTAGTAAAATCAATGTACCATAGATGACCATACTTCCAGTAGAATGACCACTTGGGAAGCTATAGGTGTGTTCGGTTACTAAGTGTTCTAACGTAGGACGTTCGCGCATGAAAATCAGTTTCAATAGAGAGTTTCCAATCGTCGAGATGCCGATGACACCAATTGCAAACCAAAGAGCAGCTCGCTTGAATTTTTTTAAATAGAAAAAAAGAAAAATAAGTAAAGAGAGTATCCCGATCGTTAGTGGATCACCAAATTTTGTAATGGTTACAAAAAATTGATTGAAATTAGGATAATCACTACGGATGAAATTCGTGATGGCTTGATCAAAAGGGTGCAGTAAGCCGAGTTGAAATTTAACGATGCTAGCTAATCCTAAAAATAGGACCAATGTGATGCAGCCGATCCATTGCATATTGGTTAATGATTTGATTTTCATAAAGGCTCCTTTCAAAAACTAAATTCTGCTAAATTATAGCATAAGATGAATTATTCGCTGTCTTTAGACGACAGAGTTAAATAAAATATAAATTTCTGAGCATGTGACAACTTGATGACAAATGGTAATTTAGCATGATTTAATGAGGAATCATCGTTATACTTAGCGTAAGAAGAAGGGGGCTAGGGGATGAAAGAAATGACACGCCGAATCGTGAAGGCAGATAAAAAACGTCAGCTTACACGAAAGCGTTTAAGAAAACAATTAATTTTTGCCAGTACATTTGTGACCGCATCTGCCGCAGCGATTCAACTCACACACAAACAGACGGTCCAAGCGACTAGTATTGGGACAACTGGCTTGTCACAAGCACAGTTTATTGCACAAATCGCACAATATGCGAGACCGATTGCTGAATCTAATGATCTATATACTTCTGTCATGATGGCACAAGCAATCGTTGAAAGTAACTGGGGACAAAGTGCCTTAGCGCAATCTCCAAATTATAATTTATTTGGGATCAAAGGAAGCTACAATGGTCAAACGGTCTATATGAACACACAAGAATATCTAAATAACCAATGGATCACAAAAAAAGAACCATTCAAACGATATCCTTCTTACCGCGAATCGTTTTTAGATAACGCGGCTACTTTGAGAGGTGTTTCTTTTAGTCCAGGAACCTATTATTACGCTGGAGCATTCAAGAGTAACACAACATCTTATCGCGATGCGACGGCATGGCTGACTGGAAGATATGCTACAGCACCGCATTATGCACAAGCGTTAAATCAGATTATTGAAACTTATCAGTTAACACAATATGATAGCACTGGGCAAACGACGCCTGTTGATTATGAACCAACTCCTCAAGCACCAAGCCAAACACCGAGTACGTACACGGTTGTAAGTGGTGATTATCTAAGTAAGATCGCGAATCAATTTGGCATTAGTGTCGCACAGCTTAAAACGTGGAATAATTTAAGCTCAGATTTGATCTTAGTAGGGCAAAAATTAGCTGTTACAGCACCGACAAACCAAGGTACAGCATCAAGCCAAACACCTAGTGTACCTTCTGTAACGAATACAGATACGTATACCGTTATAAGTGGTGATTACTTAAGTAAGATCGCAGCTCGTTTTGGAATTAGTGTCGCACAACTTAAAACATGGAATAACTTAAGCTCAGACTTGATTTTAGTGGGGCAAAAATTGACGGTCAAGGCGTCTAGCGATCAAACGATGCAAAACACGACAACATCAAGCCAACCAACAAGTACCACGACACCAAACCAAACAGCAAGCAGCTATACCGTTATCAGTGGTGATTATTTAAGCAAGATCGCCAATCAATTTGGCGTCAGTGTCGGACAACTTAAAACATGGAATAACTTAAGCTCGGACTTGATCTTAGTAGGACAAAAATTGGCGGTCAAAGCGTCTGGTAATCAAACGACGCAAAACACGACAACATCAAGCCAACCAACAAGTACTGCGACACCAAACCAAACAGCAAGCAGCTATACCGTGGTCAGTGGTGATTATTTAAGCAAGATCGCCAATCAATTTGGTGTCAGTGTCGCACAACTTAAAACATGGAATAACCTAAGCTCAGACTTGATCTTAGTAGGGCAAAAATTGACGGTCAGAGCGTCTAGCGATCAAACGACGCAAAACACGACAACATCAAATACTACGACGTCGAGTCAAACGTATAAAGTGGTCAGTGGTGATAACTTATGGACGATTGCACAGCGCAACAATCTTTCATTACAAACGTTGAAGCAGATGAATCAATTGACTTCTGATACGATTTTTATTGGTCAAGTGTTGAAACTCAAGTAAAACCGTTGAATTTTCAGATAACATTTGATAGACTGAAAGCATAATCGAATACAACACGAAGAATAGGAATAGTAGAATCGATGACTTGTCTTAGAGAGCACATGGGTGGTGAAAATGTGTACTGCAAGATTTGAACTCGCCTAGGAGTGTGTGATTTCTGAAACCAAGTAAGAAATTCCGGTAGTTCCGTTATCGCTACGAGTTTTTTGGCAGATTGCTAAAAAAGAACATAGGTGGTACCGCGTAAACAAGAAGAGACGCCCTATAAAAAGTTTAGGCTTTTTATAGGGTTTTTTTTATGAAAAAATTTGAAGGAGTGAACCATAGTGAGTTTTAATCACGAGCAAATCGAAAAAAAATGGCAAAAATATTGGGCAAAAAACCACACATTCAATACCCAAGATAATCCTGAAAAGCCTAAATTTTATGCCTTAGACATGTTTCCTTATCCATCTGGTCAAGGACTACACGTAGGCCATCCAGAAGGGTACACGGCAACTGATATTTTGGCACGTTTCAAACGTAGCCAAGGATACAATGTATTACATCCAATGGGATGGGATGCATTTGGTTTACCAGCGGAACAATATGCGCTAGATACAGGAAATGATCCAGCTGAATTTACCAAAAAAAATATTGAGACCTTCCGTCGTCAAATCAACTCATTAGGATTTAGTTATGATTGGAATCGTGAGATCAATACAACGGATCCTGAGTATTACAAATGGACACAATGGATCTTTACAAAATTATACGAAAAAGGGTTGGCGTATGAAGCAGAAGTGGCTGTAAACTGGGTACCTGAATTAGGAACGGTGATTGCCAATGAAGAAGTCATCGATGGTAAAAGTGAGCGCGGTGGGTATGATGTCGTGCGTAAACCAATGCGTCAATGGATGTTAAGAATCACAGCGTATGCCGATCGTTTATTAGATGATCTAGAAGATGTCGACTGGCCAGAAAGTATCAAAGAAATGCAACGTAACTGGATTGGTCGTTCGATCGGTGCGAACGTGACATTTGCGGTGGATCAAACGGATAAAGAGTTTACTGTCTTTACGACACGTCCAGATACTTTATTTGGTGCAACGTACGCAGTATTGGCTCCAGAACTTGATCTAGTCAAAGAAATCACGACACCAGAACAACGTGAAGCAGTCGAAGCGTATATCGAAGAAGCATCGAAAAAATCAGATCTAAATCGTACCGATTTAGCAAAAGAAAAAACAGGTGTTTTCACGGGTGCATATGCTATCAATCCGGTAAATCAAAAGAAAATCCCGATCTGGATCGCGGATTATGTTTTAGCTAGTTATGGAACTGGTGCGATCATGGCCGTTCCAGCACATGATGAACGTGACTATGAATTTGCCAAAACCTTCGATCTAGAGATCATTCCCGTTTTAGAAGGTGGCGATGTCACAAAAGAAGCCTTTACAGAAGATGGTACCCATATCAATTCTGAGTTTTTAGATGGAAAAAACAAAGAAGAAGCGATTGCTGCCATCATTGACTGGTTGGAAGAAAAAGGCATCGGGAAAAAAGAAACAAGTTATCGTTTGCGTGACTGGTTATTCTCTCGTCAACGTTATTGGGGTGAACCAATTCCAGTGATCCATTGGGAAGATGGCACGACGACTACGTTACCAGAAGAAGAATTACCATTACGTCTTCCTGTAACTAAAGATATCCGTCCAAGTGGAACAGGGGAGTCACCATTAGCAAATATCACAGAATGGGTCAATGTAGTCGATCCTAAAACTGGTAAAAAAGGTCGTCGTGAAACCAATACGATGCCACAATGGGCTGGAAGTTCTTGGTACTTCCTACGTTATATCGATCCACATAATAAAACAGCATTAGCGGATTATAAAAAATTAGAACGTTGGTTGCCAGTCGATATTTATATTGGTGGAGCAGAACATGCGGTACTGCATTTACTGTATGCCCGTTTCTGGCATAAATTCTTATACGATATCGGAGCAGTTCCAACCAAAGAGCCATTCCAAAAATTATATAACCAAGGAATGATCTTAGGTGAAAATAATGAGAAGATGTCGAAATCTCGTGGAAATGTGGTCAATCCTGATGACGTAGTAAAACGTTATGGTGCCGATACACTGCGTATGTATGAAATGTTTATGGGACCTTTAGATGCTTCGATCGCTTGGAGTGAAAATGGACTAGAAGGAAGCCGTAAATTCTTAGATCGAGTGTGGCGCTTGATCGTCGATGAAGAGGGTAAACTACGTGATCGCATCACAACCTTCAACGATGGAAAATTAACGAAAGTCTACCATCAAACGGTGAAAAAAGTCACAGAAGACTATGAGCATTTGCGTTTCAACACTGCGATTTCTCAATTGATGGTCTTTATCAATGAAGCGTATAAAACAGATGCGTTATGCTATGAATACATCGAAGGTTTTGTACAATTATTAGCACCGATCGCACCACACATGGCAGAAGAATTATGGGAGATCCTAGGCAACAAAGAAGGAATCTCTTATGTGCAATGGCCAACGTATGACGAAAAAGAATTAGTCGAAGATGAAGTCGAAATCGTTTTACAGGTGAATGGAAAAGTGCGTGCTAAAGTCAATGTTGCATTGAATGAATCAAAAGAAACATTAGAAGAATTAGCGAAAACTCACGAAGCGATCGCAGAACAAATCGCGGATAAAACGATCCGTAAAGTGATCGTTGTACCGAATAAATTGGTTAATATCGTCGCAAATTAACACGAAAAAGCGCACCAGAAGGGAAGTATCCTTTCTGGTGCGCTTTTTTAGAATGTATTATGCTTCTGTTCCGTCTTCAGCTTCGTAAGTTACCTCAACGTTACCGCTGATCGCTTTAGAATAAGGGCAGATGCTATCTGTTTCTTTCATGTATTTTTCAGTATCTTCTTTTGAAAGACCATCGATTTTACCAATTAATTTAACTGCTAAATGTAAAGTCGTGAAGTCAGGTAGATCACCTAATAACGTTACTTCAGCACGCACGCTGCGGTTGCGATCGCCTAAGCCATCACGTTCTAAAGGAAATACCATTGCACCGTTGAAACAAGCCGCGATCCCTGCTGCAAATAATTCTTCAGGGTTTGTGTAGCCTGCTTTATTAGTACCTGTTGTTTTAACTTCAAAATCACCATTTAATGATTTACTAACGCCTTCGCGTCCGCCTTCGTTGATTACTGTTGAAACGCCCATTTTTTTACTCATATATCCAACACTCCTTTAATTTTAGTACTCTTTAACTATAATCGATTCCAAACAATAAGCAAAAGAAAGTGCTTGTGAGAAAACGATTAATTTACATTTAAGAAAGCTGTAGCAATCGCAATATCGCCAGCATAAGGTTCACCGCGACCATTGATCTTCATCGACTGTTCAGTACCTTTCCCACAAATCGCTACGATGTCGTGTACTGTAGCTTTTTCCAGTAATGTTTCGATCGCTTTTTGACGGTCGATTTCGATCGTAACGGGAATATCACTAGTGATTTGTTTTTTGATTTCTGTAGCGATCGCAAATGGATCCTCAAAATCAGGATCATCACTAGTTAACATTGCTTCATCGGCAACTTCAGAAAGTGCTTTGGCGATGTCTGATCGACGTCCTAAGGCTTTCCCACCGGTACTACCAGTCAAGATAAGAACGCGACCGTTTGGACGTAATTGATGAGCCAGTTCACCGATGGCATGGATACTCAAGTAATTGTGAGCGAAATCAACTAAAACAAGTGGTTGTTCAGGTCGTTCGATCACATGCATTCGACCAGGGATCACCGTTTTTGGTAGTGTCTGTTGTGCGATCTCAGGATTAAAATCAAGTAATTGCAACACAAGAAGTGCAGCGACAGCATTATCGTGATTAAATGTTCCTAAAATCCCTAAGTGATAGCTTCCTTCTAACTTAGTCAGGTCTAACTCATTGGCTTGTAGATCAAAATTTCTAGTATCTTTATGATCCGTGATTTGAACCATCGCCGTCTGGGTACGACCAAATGTAACATAAGGTACATGGTAATGCGTTGATGTATCGGCTAGCAAATTAAAATAATCCATATCTTGATTCAAAATCATTTTTTGACTATTTTGGATCAATTGACGTTTGCAGTAGAGATAATCATCAAATGTTGGATGTTCGACTGGACTGATGTGATCTGTTCCGATATTTAAAAAGACCCCGATTTCAAAGGTCAAATTGTAGACCCGTTTTGTTTTATATGCTTGAGAAGAGACTTCCATGACTAAATGTGTGACTTGATTTTCAACAGCTTGCGCCATCTGTGCATATAGTTCCAAAGCTTCTGGAGTCGTTAGATGTGAACGAGTGTAGGTATGACCATCTAAACAAGTTTCTTCAGAAGAAAACAGAGCTACTTTATTATTCGTCGCTTTAGCTAAGCTGTCTTTTAAAAAATAAGCCGCGGTTGTTTTGCCCTTAGTACCGGTAATCCCGATTTTGGTTAATTTTTTTTCAGGATGTTGGTAAAATTCTTGTGCGAGTAGAGCCATCGCTTTACGAATATCCGTTACGATAAACCCCAGCGCTTGGACTTCATAAGGAGATTGTGCGATATAAGTCGTCAATCCGTTTGTCATAGCCTGAGCGAGAAATTCTTCTTTAAATCCTGCACCTTTACAAAAAAATAAGGTTTGGTTATCTACTTGTCTAGAATCATAGGATAGTTTGGTAAATGTTTGATTTTTTTGTTCGATTGGTAATGTAAAGTGCCAATTTTTATCGACGATGATTTCTTTTAAAAGATCATGTTGCTGTAAGATAGTTTGAATCGTCTCTAAGTCTAATTGATACATCGAGTTGCACTCCTTTATTTAGTATATGTAGTTTATCATACACCGAAAGACTAGGAAGCAAAAGGGCAGATTTCTTAAGAGCGATTAACCTTTAGAAAAATTGATTGCGGCTTGAGCATTTTCGCATTAAAATAGAAGGTAATGTAAAAAGAAATTGGAGAAGTGAACATGGAAAAATATGAAAAAATCCAAGAAACTCCATTGAGCAATGAGGAGCAAATGGCACGTGGATCAGCTTGGATGACATTTGGTAATATTGGTTCACGCTTATTAGGCGCATTGTATATTTTGCCTTGGTATTTTTGGATGGGTGCTTATGGTAAAGAAGCGAATGCTTTATTTGGAATGGGGTATAATGTTTATGCCTTGTTCATTATGATTTCTACTGCAGGTATTCCAGCTGCGATCGCGAAGCAAATCGCCTATCATAATTCACGTCAAGAATACCGAACGAGTAAAAAATTGTTCATCCGTGCGTTGCAACTAATGGCAGTTTTTGGTGGATTCGGTGCTGCAGTCATGTACTTATTTTCCCCATTTTTAGCTCATGCAGCAGGTGGCGGCGATGAATTGATCCCCACGATGCATTCTTTGAGCTTGGCGTTATTGATCATCCCGATGATGAGTGTTATTCGTGGCTATTTTCAAGCGATGCACAACCTAGCTCCATACGCAATCTCGCAATTAGTCGAACAAGTAGCTCGAGTTTTTTATATGTTATTGGCTACGTTTATCATTATGCGTCTAGGAAGTGGCGATTATATCAAAGCTGTGACACAATCGACTTTAGCGGCATTTGTCGGAGCGGTGGCAAGTCTATTGGTTCTTTTGTATTATTTTAAATCTGAAAAATTAAAAATGGATGTTCGTGCAGAAATCAGTGAAGAAGATGTCGTTTTAGATACGAAGTCATTACTGTTGACGACGATTCATGAATCAATCCCTTTTATTATCGTGGGTTCAGGGATTACTTTGTTTAAATTAGTCGATCAGTACACGTTTATTAAAACGATCGAAAGTTTTACAAATTATACGCATAATCAAGCAATTGGCTTATTTGCATTATTTAGTGCCAATCCTGACAAATTAACGATGGTGGTGATTGGTTTAGCGATCGCATTAGCTTCAGTCGGATTGCCTTTGATTGCAGAACACCATGCAAGTAATAATAAAGTAGGATTAGCTAAATTGATCAGCAACAATTTACAGTTGTACTTTTTCGTGATGTTCCCAGCTACATTTGGTATGGTCTTGCTTGCTTTTCCATTAAATACGATATTTTATGGTCCTGATCCATTTGGTACGAATCTATTGATTGAAGCGACTTTATCAGGTTTAGTATTAGGACTCTTTATGCTTAGTGCGAGTATGCTACAAGGAATCTATCAAAATCGTGCTGCAGTCATTTATTTAGTCATTGGATTTGTAATCAAACTGGTCATTCAGATTCCTTTTATTTATTGGTTTGAATCATATGGTCCCTTATTGGCAACAACGATTGCTTTAGCGGTTACCTGTGTGTTGAATCTATACAAATTACATCAGATTACACGTTTTAATCTTAGCCTAACAATACGACGCATCGGTCTGTTTTTTGTAATGACTTTGGCGTTAATCGTGGTTGCCGGTTTGGCACGCTTGATTTTCGGCCAATTTTTAGCCATCGATCGTAAGTTACCGGCTTTTATCTTAGTATTACTGGTTGCCGGAATTGGCGCATTGACGTATATCTACATTGCTTTAAAGATTCGGATTGCGGATCGCTTGCTTGGACCAGGTATGGCGCGCATGCGTGCACGATTACGGATCAAATAATCCAAAAGCAGACACCTGATGTCTGCTTTTTTCATTCAAAGGAGAAACTATGCGTTTAGATAAATTTTTAGCAGATATGGAATTTGGCAGTCGTAAAGAAGTCAAACAATTCATCAAAAAAGGACGAGTAAAAGTCAATGGTGTAATCTGTAAATCAGATAAAACCCAAGTCGATGAGTTAAATGATCATATTTTATTTGATGATGAGCTCGTTCATTATCAAAATCAGTTTTATTATATTTTACACAAACCACAAGGAGTGATCTCGGCAACAGTCGATAATTTTGACGAGACCGTTGTTGATTTGTTAGACGATGACGTGTTTCGTGAGGATCTTTTTCCAGTAGGACGTTTGGATAAAGATACCGAGGGGCTATTGATCTTGACCAACGATGGTGCTTTAGCACATCAACTATTATCACCTAAAAAACATGTAGAAAAGGCTTATTATGCCAAGGTTTCTGGACAGATGACCCCAGAAGATGTCGTCGCCTTTAAACAAGGCCTCACGATCGATCAAAAAGAAGTATGTTTACCAGCTGAACTGACGATTCTATCTTATGATGAAGCACTTGATGAAAGCGAGATCGAACTCGTTTTACATGAAGGCAAATTCCATCAAGTCAAGCG
>NZ_CAJYIS010000009.1 GCF_913775425.1 uncultured Enterococcus sp. | reverse complement strand
TAGATTGCATCTGCATAGATTGCTGCTGAACGGAATAGATCGTCTAATTCCATAAATTCATTGGCTTGATGCATCGTGTCTGTATAGCCTGGGAACATTGCTCCATAAGCAACACCACGTTCTAATAAACGACCGTACGTTCCACCACCGATGATTTGTTCAAATCCTTTTTCACCTGTGTGGTCTTCATATACTGAAAGTAATGTTGCCACTAATGGATCTTCCACTGGTACATAGTGAGGAGTCATATGATGTGGTTCTTCGGTTACTGTCACATCAAATTGTCCGATCGAGTCTGCTAATCCTTGTTTTAATTCAACTTCTGTTGTTCCTTGAGGATAGCGGATATTTAAGTTGACTGTCGCATCTTCTTGAGTTTTTTCAAATGAGAATAGACTAGCGTTCATTGTCAATTCGCCCATTTTTTCATCGCGATACGCAATCCCTAATTTTTCACCTTCAAGATCCAAGTGAAGATATTCTGCAGCAACTTGTAAGAAGTTTTTTGCGCCTGCTTTAAAGTCATATTCATTTAAGAATAAGGCTAAGTAAGTTCCAGCATTGATCCCAGCAGAAGGATGCGCTCCATGAGCACCTTTACCCACTAACTCGATCGTTAATTGATTTGCAGCTTCTGTGACACTTGCTGTAATTGGATTGGCTTCCACAAAAGTTTCTAAGGCAGATTTGATCGCATCCACTTGCTCTTGAGGCACTTCGATCACAGCAGTCGCACTTCCTGGAACCATGTTCGGACGTAAGCCACTCTTGAAGCTAATTAATTGATACGCGCCTTCATTGCTCACTGGTGTGTGGACAAGTAATGAGATATTTCCTTTTTCACCATTGATGATCGGAAATTCTGCATCTGGAGAAAATCCAAAGTCAGGACGTGCTTCATGTTCGAAGTAGTAGTCCATATCCCCCCAACCACTTTCTTCATCAGAACCCACGACAAAGCGGATTTTTTTCGATAAAGGTAAGTCCAACTCTTTGATGATCTTCATCGCATAATAAGCTGCCATACTTGGTCCTTTATCATCTGATGAACCACGCGCATAGATTTTACCATCTTTGATTACTGGTTCATAAGGGTCTGTATCCCAACCATCTCCAGCTGGTACAACGTCCATGTGACCAAAGATCCCTAGTGTTTCATCACCTTCACCAAATTCGATATGTCCAGCATAGTTGTCGACGTTTTTGACTTTAAAGCCATCACGCTCACCAAAACTCAACATTTTAAGTAACCCATCACGTGGTCCTGGTCCGAATGGTGCATCCGGTGTTACTTTATCATCCTCGCGCTCACTTTTAACGCGTAATAACTCTTTTAAGTCTTCTAATAACGCATCTTGGCGTTGTGCTACTTCTTTTTTCCAATCGATTGTCATGAAAAAACCTCCATTCAGTCTTCTTGCTTATCATATCACTTTTGTTTTTTTAAATAAAATACTTTTATCTATTTTGTCAGTGCTTCAGCTAAAAGATGTGTATATTCGATACGACCAGTCAATGTAGGATGGACCCGGTCAGGTCTAAACCAATCATCATGGTCATTACTTAGATCATACCAATCTAAAATCTTGATTTTTTTATTGTCTTTGGCTTTATCCGCCAACATCGTATTGACATCATTTTGCCAACGCTGTGTCGGTACGCGAACATTGATAAAGTAAACCGTCCGACCACTTAAATAATCCATTACTTCGTCAAATTGTGCCGATGTAAAAGAGCCATTTGTTCCAAGTGCGATCACGACTGTATCTTTTAAATTCCCTTGTGCTTCTAGTTGTTTTAACAAGGGCACACTTTCATAAAATTGTCTTCCCACTACCGCATCGACGACCGCTTTAGGGAATACTTCATTGATATTTGCTGCTGTACCTAATGCCACAGAATCTCCAAATAAGGTAAATTCTTTTTCTTGAGCCGCTTCGACTTGTTTTTTCGATAGATCATATTTTTTCATGATATCTTCAACATTGTCACTGAAGACTTCAGCGGATTCATCTTCAGTTGTCGTGGACGTATCGGTTGTCGTTGATTCTGTCGTAGTTTCATTTTTCGTTTTTTCTACGATCTTTTCGTTTTCTTTGATTTGATCTTGGAACGCTTGTTGTTCAGCGTCGATTTGATTACTTGGTGCTGTGAGAATTCCAAATAATGCAATCAAAGTGACTACAACTACAGGCAGTTGCCACGGTTTTTGTTTACTCATCAATGGACGTGTAAACCAAGATCTAATGGTTTTAAACGAATGACGATAATTGTATTTGCGTAGCGGATTTTCTACAAAGCGATAAGATAGTTCACTTAATCCAATGATCAAGATAAATTCGATCAAAGTATGTACCCACACATGGTTAGCTAAGTTACGTACTTTTGCTTCATAAAAAATCATCACCGGAAATTGATATAAGTAAATACCATAACTGCGTTTGCCGATATAATTAAAGAGAGGATTCGTTAGCCAACGATTCCAACTTGCTCCTGGGTGAACCGTCACCGCAATCAATAATGTGGCTAAAATACTAACGATATACATCCCGCCGTAATAAACAAAGTTGCTTTGATCGGATAAAAAGACTAAGAAAAGTAACAGACCTACTAAAGCCACGGCACCGATCACATTCAAAATTTTCTTAGCTTGTTTTGGAATTTCTTCTTTTAAGTGGAATGAAGGCCAAATAAATGCAAATGCACTCCCCATCCAAAGTGAAAAAATTCGTGTATCTGTTCCATAATAAACACGTGTTGGATCTTGTCCTGGATGATACATAATGGCCATTAAGATTGCTGAAATCAGCGTTAAAATGGATAAAATATAAAAAATCGTGCTTTTCTTTTTCACAAACCGAATCAATAAGACAAAGACAAAAGGCCAAATCAAATAATTTTGTCCTTCAACTGCTAATGACCATAAATGCGTAAACGGTGATTCGTTAGCAAAACGATCGAAATACGATGCACTATGTTTGATTTGCCACCAGTTATTGACATAAAGCAAACTACTCCAAACGACACCGCGTAGATTGTTCAATAAATTTCGCTGAAATACTGTAATATAAAACGAAGCACTGATCAATAACGCTACAAGTGCTGGATACAGACGTTTCATTCGCCTCACGTAAAAGCCTTTGATATCGATTTTATTGTTTTGTTGCCATTCTTGACGCATCAAATCTGTAATCAAATACCCCGAGATCACAAAAAAGATCGGTACACCAAGATAACCGCCTTTCATCGCTTTAGGCATCAGGTGGTAAAAGATCACGCCTAACACGGCAATACTTCTAATGCCATCGATCCCTGAGATATAGCGACCTTTTTTTCGTTTTTTCTCCGCCATAATCCAAATCCTTTTCTATTTTCTATTCTATTGCATTCTGATTCCATCATGCCATAAACCTTAAAAAAAAGCATGATTGAACTCATGATTTTACCTTTTCTTCATGAAAAAAAAGAGATACAATATCTCTTTTTAAAAATCATCTTCATAAAAACGTCCCAAAATCTGGACATTATCTGCGATACTAACAAATGCCTTGGGATCAGCTTTTTTCATTGCTTGACGTAATGATGGCAATTCATAGCGTGTTACTACTGTAATCAAAACAGTCTGACGATCGTGACGATACGCTCCTTCAGCTTCATTGATAATCGTGATCCCACGTCTGATTTCGTCTTGGATCTGATTGATGACATCATCTGGGTGTCTCGTAATGATGATCACTTGCATTTTCTTTTGTTGAGTAAAGACAGCATCGGTCACTTTTCCGCACACAAAAATCGCTAGTGCACTATATAATGCCGCTTGCCAACCAAATAAAATCCCAGCTGCGATCAAAATAATAAAGTTAAAGATAATAGAGATCGAACCGATACTTTTTCCAGTTTTCTTGCGGATCGCAATACTCACAAAATCAAGACCTCCAGAGGATAGTCCGTTTTTTAAGGCATATCCGATCCCCGCTCCCATCGTAGCACCACCAAAAATAGCACAAATGATTGGATCATCCGAAATTTTTTCGATCGGGATCAACTGCATCGTCACAGAGGTCAATACGACCGTGATTCCAGTAAAAATCGTAAATTTGTGCCCGATTTTTCGCCAACCTAAAATAAATAGCGGCAAGTTTAAAAATAATAGCATCATAGAAACTGGAACATAGATTCCAAATAAGCGTTCAGACAATGTGGAAAAGATTTGTGCGATCCCAGTGATCCCACTCGAATAAATATTGCCTGGACTGTAAAATAATTGCACTGCAACAGAGGCTAATATGGCATAGACCATTGCAAAAGAAAATTTTGTTGCGTAATCAGGGTGAGGAAAAACTTTGAATACTCGACTCATGAGGTCGCCTCTCTTCTTTATTCTTTACGCCTTTTATTATACGTGAATTTTTATAAAAAAAAAGTGAGTGATCACTTTTTTAAGAAAAATCTTGTCTTTCTTTTTAAGTGATCACTCGTTATTTATTTATTCGTCTGTTTCATCTAATTCTGCAGTAATATCTAAGTTTAATTCATACAATTGTAAAGGTGAAACTGTGCTTGGAGCTTGTGACATTGGATCGATCGCACGACCATTTTTAGGGAACGCGATCACTTCACGGATGTTATCTTCACCTGCAAGTAACATCGCAAAACGATCTAGTCCTAAAGCGATTCCGCCATGTGGTGGGAAACCATAGTCTAAAGCATCTAATAAGAACCCAAATTGTTCTTGCATTTCACGTGGAGCAAAGCCTAATGTTTTAAACATTTGTTCTTGTACTTCACGTGTATGGATCCGCAATGATCCTCCACCTAATTCATAGCCATTTAATACGATATCGTAGGCTTCAGCGTGCACACTTTGTGGATCAGTAGCTAATTTTTCAACATCTCCAGCTTTTGGCAACGTAAATGGATGGTGCGCAGACACAAAACGTCCTGCTTCAGCATCGTATTCAAATTGTGGCCAATCAACAACCCATAAGAAGTTAAAGGCAGATTGATCGATCAAGTCTAATTCTGATCCCAAACGATTACGCAATGCACCTAGAGCTGCAGATACCACTTCAAATGAATCGGCACCAAATAGTAATAAGTCACCGACTTCAGCATTCGTAGCAGCGATAATATCAGCTGTTGCATCGACTAAGAATTTCGCGATTGGACCTTTTAGTCCATCTTCTTCGACTTTGACCCACGCTAATCCTTTGGCACCAAATTGACCAACATATTGCCCTAATTGATCCATATCTTTACGTGAGTAACGACTTGCTGCTCCTTTAGCATTCAAGGCTTTGACAACGCCACCTTGTTCTAAAGCCATTTGGAATACTTTGAATTCTACATCTTTGACTGTTTCAGATAGATCAATCAATTCCATCGCAAATCGCGTATCTGGCTTGTCGCTTCCAAAACGATCCATTGCTTCTTGCCACGTCATGCGTGGGAAAGCTTCTGTGATCTCGATTCCTTTGACTTCTTTCATCACAGCTTGGATCAAGCCTTCTGTATATGTTTGGATCTCTTTTGCTGTTAAGAATGTCGTTTCGATATCGACCTGAGTAAATTCTGGTTGACGGTCACCACGTAGATCTTCGTCACGGAAACAACGAACGATTTGGTAGTAGCGGTCCATTCCTGCTGCCATCAATAATTGCTTAAAGATTTGTGGTGATTGTGGCAATGCATAAAAGTGTCCTGGATGCACACGGCTTGGTACCAAGTAATCACGTGCGCCTTCTGGTGTCGATTTTGCAAGATATGGTGTCTCGATATCTAAAAAGTCATTGTCATCTAAATAACGACGGATCGCACGCGTTGTTTTCGTGCGTAATAACATATTTTGAGCCATTTTAGGACGACGCAAGTCTAAGTAACGGTATTTCATTCGCACTTCATCGCTGACTTGTTGGTCATCTTCGATCGTAAATGGCGGTGTTTTCGCTTTACTTAAGATTTCGATTTGATCTGCTAAGACTTCGAATTCACCTGTTTTCATTTTCGGGTTGATCGCTGCATCACTACGCTTGATCACAGTCCCACTGATTTCAATCACGTATTCACTACGACAACTATCAGCGATCGCTAATGCTTCTTTTGATGTTTCAGGATTGAATACGACTTGGACGATCCCTTCACGGTCGCGTAGATCTAAAAAGACCACGCCACCTAAATCACGACGTTTTTGTACCCAACCTTTTAATGTCACACGTTGTTCTAAATAACTTTCATCTACTAACCCACAATAAACCGTTCGTTTTGCCATAATGGACTCCTCTTTTCCTTAACTATTCTGCTGTTTGACTCATTTCATCAAAAATTTGATTAAAATCAGTATATATAGTTGCTAATGCATACTCTTTTTCTGTTCGCGTCGCCATATTCTTCACTTTGATCACACCAGCTTCTAATTCTGATTCACCCAATGTAAAGACTAATTTGGCTTTCGCTTTATCTGCACTCTTGAATTGCGCTTTTGCTTTTCGTCCCATATAATCACGATCAGCTGAATAACCTGCTTGACGGATCGCTTGGACGACTTTTAAAGCCTCGATATTGGTTTCTTCACCCAAATGCACAACATATGCATCGATCGTATCCACAACTGGAATTGCGGCTCCTTCTGCTTCTAAGATCATCAACACGCGCTCAACACCCATTCCAAACCCAAAACCTGGAGTTGGCTCACCACCAAATTCCTCAATCAAATTATCGTAGCGACCACCGGCACAAACTGTTGATTGTGTTCCCAGCGTTTTAGAATCGCACATGATCTCAAAAATCGTATGTGTATAATAATCTAGCCCACGAACCATATTGCTGTCGATCTCATAAGCGATCTCTAATGCATCGAGCATCTTGGTTACTTGTTCAAAGTGTTCACGGGCATCCGCTGATAAATAATCCAAAATCTGCGGTGCATCCGCTACGATGACTTTATCTTTTTTATCCTTACTATCTAGAACACGTAATGGATTTTCATGTAAGCGACGTTTTGAATCGGCACTTAATTCTTCTTCAAACGGAACTAAATAATCGATCAATGCTTGGCGGTAAGCCAGACGCGTTTCTTGATCTCCTAGTGAATTGATGACCAAACGCAATCCTTTGATTCCTAATTGATCGAAGAAGTCTAGTGCCATTGCCATCGTTTCTACATCTGTAGCTGGATTTTTAGATCCAAAAACTTCTACACCGATTTGGTGAAATTGGCGCAAACGACCTTTTTGTGGACGTTCATAGCGAAACATCGGTCCCATATAATACACTTTATATGGTTTAGGAAATTCTGGTCCATATAATTTATTTTCGATAAACGAACGAACGATCGGTGCTGTTCCTTCTGGACGTAAAGTAATATGACGATCCCCTTTATCGTAAAAATCGTACATTTCTTTAGTGACGATATCTGAAGTATCCCCCACACTTCTTGAAATGACTTCGATGTGCTCAAACATCGGCGTACGAATCTCTGAAAATTGATAATCCCCAAACAATAAGCGCGCTGTTTCTTCTACAAACTGCCATTTCGGTGAGTCTGTAGGTAAAATATCATTGGTTCCTTTCGGACGTTGATAATTCATGTGTTTTCCTCCTAAAAATAAAAAAAACGCCCTTGTTTTTACACAAGGGCGAGTCGATTTTCTACACGCGGTACCACCTAAATTTGAAAAGAGCTTGCTCTTTTCCTTCAAACGATTAACGCTCGTACACGGACGTGGCTTTGCTTCCACTCATCTCCAGAATGTCTTTTCGTTACATCTTTTTAAACTACTTTCAGCCTAGATAGTTCTCTCTAAAAAAGAAAATGTAAGTACTTGTTCTTTCAGCGATTTTTTCATTGATATTACGTATACCCTACTGTACTTATTAAAAAATGTCAAGCAGATTCTTATCGATGATAGTTGCTATTTTAAAGACAAATCCGTACACTAAGATAGCAAAGTAAAGGAGTGTCTGAGATGTTAAATTATTTAGGCTATAAACGGAAACCACACTATTATGAGACCGATCAAATGGGGATCGTCCACCATTCTAATTATATTCGTTGGTTTGAAGAAGCACGTGCTGATTTATTAGAGTTTATGCAATTACCGTATCAAACGATTGAACAAGCCGGAATCATTATTCCCGTATTGGATGTTTCTTGCCAATACAAAGGAATGGTCCATTACGGAGACCAGCTCACGATCCAAGTCTACGTCGAGCAATATACGGGAACACGTTTTCAGTTTCGCTATGAAATTACAAATGAAACAACGGCTAAATTAGTCACGACAGGAACTAGTAGTCACTGTTTCCTTGACCAAGAACGCCAACGTCCACTTTCTTTAAAACGTTCTTATCCCGAATTCCACGCACGTTTTATCGAACAATTTGGAGAAAAATGATAATCTGTTTAGTTTTGGATTTTAAATTTTTCACACCCTCTATTTTATGCTAAGCTTAGGTGTAAGGAGTGAAGTATAATTTATGGTGTCTTATATCAAAGAACTATTTCGGTTCCAGCCGATTAAAACTAACCCGATTAGAGTCCTCATTGCTGGTTTTTGCGTCTTGATGATTCTACTTGCGGGTTATTTTTCTGGAAACATGTATATCGCGAGTTTTGGCTCTTTAGGAATTTTTATTTTTGCGTATTATCAAAATATTCCTAAACTCCAACTTGTACAGCGTCTGGTAGTAGTCAGTATTTATCTTTATCTTTGTTTATTGACCGGAATGCTTAGTCATCAATTGCAATGGATAGCTCCACTGCTTGTGGCGATATTTGCATTTTTAGGTCGTTTCCTATTTCGTTTACATGGAATTAGTAAACCTGGGCCATTTTTTGCGATCATGATCATTACGATGGGAGCAAGTATGCAAGTGCCTATCGCCTCGGTTTTACCGTTAAGCAGCTATTTTTTAGTTGGTGCGGTCGTATCTATCGTCGCAAGCCTGCTTGTTAGTTTAACTGAAAAAGAAAAAGCGGTACCGCTTGAAAGATTAACCTTCAAGGAACGCTTGCATCAAGATCCAGGTTCGATTTTAGATGGGATGTTTTACAGCGGAACACTATTTTTTGCCACCTATCTATCTCAAGGTCTTCACTTTAACAACGCTTACTGGCTCGTTGTTTCTTGTGCGGCTATTTTAATGGGAGATAATCTACGCGCTATGGCTCATCGCCACGTCCAACGGATTTTAGGGACTGTAGTTGGACTTTTGATTACAGCACTGATTTTCAATATCCATTTAAGCAGTGTCGGCATGCTACTAATGATTCCGATTTTATTTATGGTCGTTGAGTATTTGATTATGAAAAATTATGCTGTAGCGACTTTTTTTACAACACCAATGGCTCTAATGCTTACCACACTTGCACGTCAACCTTATAGCGGTTCTCTTTTAGCAGACCGTATGCTTGGCATTGTGATCGGTAGTGTTTTAGGTGTGTTAGCTGGTTGGATCTTCACCGTCGGGATCGAATTTTATAATAAGGAATTCCATCTACATCAAAACCTTGAAAAAGAAGGCGACTAAAAAAGGATGTGACAGAATCTGTCACATCCTTTTTTAAAACATTCGTTACAAAATGATTTTTCTGTTTACTATGCTACACTAAAGGAAATACACTATTACAGGTTTAGAAAGCAGGTCACTATGGAAGAATTCATTGAAAGTTGGATCATGCACAAAATCGGTGGAGAAGCACGAACAGACTTAGCCGACTCTGATCAAAAATGGGAACAACTTCACTGTAAGTTACAAGAACATGATCCCAAACAGTTACTAGCTGATCATCAGTTATTGTTTCGTATACATACAACAAATCAAAAAGAACCTCAAAGAGAAGATTATGACGATGCTGCTCAGTTTAAAGCAGATTATCAAGATTACCAAACACATCGTCCGGATACACGTTCAGAGATCGAATTTAACGACCACTGGGTGTCTTTTACTGACTCATTTGATGTAATCACTTCAAAAGAATTTGCTAAAAAACGGATGCGCGGGCTTGTGATTGTTGCAAAACCTGATAAAGCAATCAAAGTTTACCCGCAAATCACTAATGTTAAAGGTGACTTTGCTGATGAAAAAGAAGTTGTCGCGCCTTTCAGTGAACAAAACACAATCGAAGTTTTAAATTATCATGCCTTTATTTCAAAGTATCATCCAGAATGAGAGGGGTTTTATATAACTTAAAAAAGCCATCTGTTTCAAACGAAACAGGTGGCTTTCTTAAGGCTCATGGCCTTTTCTCGATTGTGTTGACACAAATTAATCGTATAACTTCTCAACATATTTCGTTGCGATGCGCTCGACTAACTCACGTAGATCGTGCTCCACAACCGTGACCAAATCCAAATGTTTCGCATCGCTACGCTCAAATAAGTGCAAAATTTCTTCCAAAATCAGAACTTTTTTGTGTGAAGATGCATCCACATAATGGTTAATCACACGCTTCGTTTCTATCCATTCATTGGCATACGAATCCGACAAAGCCAAAGCGCGTTCATCGAACAAATGTAGTTTTTGTTCATTAGTATTGATTGTAAACTTATGATAAGGATCCATAATGGTTCCTCCTAACTCAGTGCAACACTGTACACCATCAAAAATAAAATCTAAGCCGCCCCTTCTATCCTATTTCATTTTTGATCATCGCACCCCTCCTAACTGGAAGGAAAAAAGGTTACTTTTCCTACGCGCATGTGTCCTTTATAGATGCACCACACGACAGGCTAATGAATTTATAAACTAACATCCGTTCTTTAATATCATAACACTAAATACATAAAATAGACAATATTTCGTAACATATGTTCTCCTCTATTCTTGTCCTTATAACTTTCTTATTTAATAACTAAAATAACGCATTTTTATCAAAATTTAGACATAAAAAAAGGTCATTTTATTGAATTAAAATGACCTTTTTTTCTTATTGAAATCGTTTTTCTAATTGCAATCGTTGGACTTTCATCGTAGCAGTTCTGGGAATATCTTCCCATGCCATCACGACTGGATGATGCAACTGTGGCAAATCACTTACAGCCTTAAACCATTGTTCCTCGTCCATCGCTTCCCCTTCGATCAATGCCAATACGGGTTGTGCTTTATGCTCTTTTCCACGCACTAAAACGACCTCAGCTAAGAATGGTAAATGATCCAGTAAATAATCTTCAATGGCTAAAGTACTCTCCACTTCGTCAATGAGATCGACTTGTCGATCTTTTAGATAAAGATGTCCTTCGTCGTCCATGCATCCATAATCACCACTATCCCACCATGTCCCAAAAACAGTTTTTTGGAACCGTTCATCCTCTTTATAATACGTTAACGCACGTCCTTTTGACAGAAATTGGATATGACCATCTGTATTACGTGGTAATTCGCGACCTTGTTCATCGCAGATTCGTGCTTTGGTCAAATCTTCTAATCCAACTCCCATATCACGTGCATTAGAAGATGTCAGTGTGTTTAACTGATGTGCTTTTAAAATCATTGGGCCACATTCACTTTGACCATAGACTTGTAAAAAGACTGGATCTTGTGCTTTGCTTGCCTTTAAGAAAGCTGCCATTGTTTGGTTATTGATCGCATCAAAAGTGGAATGATAATAACGTGTTTTCGCAAATACTTCAGGCTGCTCTTTAGCTAAACGAGTCCATTGTACAAAATGATTCGGATGCGTTTCTAAGGCCATTGGGTGGTATGCTTTCAGTAACTGTGCAACATTGTTTAGCTCTGGATTAGCGATCGGCAACATCGGAAAACCTAAAGCCATCAAAGAAGAAATCCCAATATTAAAGCGTGAGTGTACTGGGGAAATATGGAAAGCTACAATTCTACGACCTTCCATCTTAGCCATTACTGTTTTTTGCCATACTGTTCGCCAGCCCATAGAATTGGCAGAATGACAAATCAATTTCGGGATACCAGTCGTTCCTGAAGTATGCGTCATATAAGAGATTTCATCTGTTGCTAATTGTGCTTGCGGTACTATTTTACCAACTGTATTTAACAATGTTTCGACGGAAATCTTTTTCGTCTCGTCATATGTGATGGGGTCGATACGAATCGTGGTTTCTTCATCGTATACTACAAATGGATCATCTAAGCGTTCTAAAAAGACCTCAATGGTGCTTTGCGGTAAATGATATGAAATCATCGCCGGAATCGCGCCTAGATAAGAAGCCGCTACAGCAAGCAAGTAAGTATCAAAACGTGGGCTCTTATAGATTAAAATAGCATCTCCTTTTTTTACTCCCAAAGCAGCCAATTGATAAGCGCGTTGTTTTATGCTTTCTAAACTCGCTTGATAGGTAGTCGTGGTGTGCAATTCGGGAAAAGCACGCAAGGGTTCATCTAACACGATCGCACTTTCAGGAAATTTTTGGGCAGCTTGAACATAGTTTGTAAATAAATTCAAAGGTTCATGTGTAAACGGTATCATTTGTCTCATTCCTCTTTTCATCTTATTAAAAAAGCTAGTATTCACTTCATCGTTATTGTAACGAATTAATTGTGAAAAATCTAGCAAAGATTAGATGAAGTTGACTTTTAGCTGATTTCACGTAAGAATAAGACAAAAGATCGGAGGGATTAGATGAGTAAAATCGGGATTATTGGTATAGGAAACGTTGGTAGCACATTAGCGCATACCTTGATTGAACGTCATCACGTTACAGACTTATATTTATTTGATAAAAATAAGGAACGTTGTGTGGCTGAACAACAAGATTTGATTTGTGCACAAATCGGACAAAAAACGACAACAACGATTCATATTGGTCAAAAAGAAGATTTGGCTACATTGGATCTTGTTGTCTTTTCGGTAGGAAATATCCGCTTATTAAATGGATCAGGTAGCCGTTTTGACGAATTGGATTTCACGAAAAAAGCTGCAAAAGAATGGTCTAAATATTTAACAAACTATGCTTTCAAAGGGATTTTGCTTGTGATTACCAACCCTTGCGATGTGATTACACATTATATGCAACAACTCACAAACTTTGAAACAAATCGTGTGATCGGGACTGGTACATCCTTGGATACTGCTCGTTTGCAACATGCTCTTAGCTTAGCATTTGATGTAATGCCAAATGCAATCAATGCTCTTGTTTTAGGTGAACATGGAGCAACACAATTCGTTCCTTGGGACTATGTGAAAACACTAAATCCTCAACTAGATTTCACTAAACATGATTTAGAACAACTCGCCAATCAGGCTTTGATGATCGGTGAGACGACTTTCACTGGCAAAGGCTATACTTCATTTGGCATCGCCAATCAAGCCGATCAGTTGATTTGTGCCTTAACAAGCTCTCAAAAAACCTTTTATCCAGTCTCAGCTTATGATTCAAAACAGGATATTTACATCGGACAATACGCTAGTTTAAATTATACCGGAATCATCGACATCTCCCCTATTTCCTTAACTGAAAAAGAAGAACAAGCTTATCAAAAATCTGTTTCTTGGATCAAAGAAATGGCAACACATATCTAAAAAAAGGGAGTGACAAAATTTTGTCACTCCCTTTTTGATTAAAATTCCGCAGCATCAGGATTTCTAGCTTTCCCTACTACGCCGTCTAAGCCATCAATGATTGCCATATCTTCATCAGATAATTCAAAATCAAAGATTTGGCTA
Source organism: uncultured Enterococcus sp. (assembly GCF_913775425.1). Taxonomy (GTDB): domain Bacteria; phylum Bacillota; class Bacilli; order Lactobacillales; family Enterococcaceae; genus Enterococcus_G. The sequence continues at coordinate 16,842 of NZ_CAJYIS010000009.1, read as the reverse complement.
TTTTCTAGGATACGACTTGGAGTTACCGATTTTGGTAATGGTAAAAAGTCGTGTTGAAGTGACCAACGTAAAGCGATTTGCGCAATTGTTTTATTGTATTTATCAGCTAATTCTTGCATTTCTTTTACTTCAAAGATCTTACCTGTTCCAAGTGGGCTATATGCTTCAAGTAAGATATCATGATCATGACAATAGGCTACAGTTTCTTCCATTAGTTCACCTGGTGCCAAGAAAATTTGATTGACTACAGGTTTTACTTTTGCATGTTTCAATAATGCATCTAAATGATGTGGTCTAAAATTACTCACACCCAATGCTTTGATTTTTCCAGCTTCATAAAACTCTTCCATTGCACGCCAAGTTTCAGCATTGGCTTCTTCCCAATGATCACGAAATTCTACCGGATTTGGCCAGTGAATCAACACTAAATCGATATAGTCTGTGTCTAGTTCTTTTAAACTATTTTCAAGTGATTGTTTTGCTAAATCGTAAGAATGGTTACTATTCCAAACTTTAGTCGTTAAAAAGATATCTGAACGCTCAACGCCACTTTCTTTGATCCCTTGACCAACACTACCTTCATTTTTGTATCCTTGGGCAGTATCGATGTGACGGTAACCTATTTTTAAGGCTTCTTTAACTGAATCTACGGCCACTTGACCATCTGGAGTTTGCCATGTTCCAAATCCTACTTTCGGAATCTTTACTCCATTTGCTAATGTGTATGTTGCGGTTAAACTCATGAAAAATCCTCCTCGACGTTCGTTTTTTGTTTACTAATATAGTGTATCAAAAAATAAAACAGTCGCCTAATGACATGCTTAAAAAGAGCAAACCACTTAGGCTTGCTCTTGATTATCAGGTTCGACGTGGACATCGATTTCTGCGACTCCATGCCGTTCATATAAACGTTCTTCGATCAAATCAGCAAGTGCATGACTTTCTTCAACATTCATTTTAGCTGGCATCAAGACGACGACATCTACATAAATATTTGCACCATAGTTACGACCTTTTAAACTTTTTACTTTAGTTATTCCATCGATCTGCATAATTTCTTTTTTATATTCAACTAACAATTCCGTATCAAACCCATCTGATAAGGAAAACACGCTCTCACGAAAAATATCGATCCCAGTTTTTAAAATTAACAACCCGACGATTACTGCCGTCAAACTATCGATCCAACCAAGATGAAAAGAGGCCGCAAAAACGGCTACTGCTGTTCCGATACTGGTCCATGCATCACTTAGATTGTCTTTAGCTGCAGCCATCAAGCCTGAGCTACGTACACTTTGAGCGAGCTTTTTGTTGTAGCGATAGACACCGTACATGAAGATTGCTGAACAAATCCCAACGATTGCCGCTATCATATCTGGAGTTTCTTCTCTACCGGTAATCATCGTTTCTAACGAATTATATAATACTTGCAAACTCACCGCGATCATAATCAATGAGGTCACTAAACTCGCGACGTTTTCTGCTTTCCAGTGGCCATAACGATGGTCATCATCTGCTGGTTTTCTGGACAATCTTAGGCCGATCAGTACCGAGATCGAGGCGATGATATCTGTGGCATTATTTAAGCCATCAGCTTGTAATGCTTCTGAATGTGCTACATTTCCAATCAATAGCTTCAGCGCTGAAACGATTATATAAGCTCCAATACTTACAATCGCCCCTTTTTCAGCTAATTTCAGCTCTTGATATCGTTTTTCGTTCCCCAATACGCCCACTCACTTTCCGGTTTTTATCAAGATATTTAGCATAACAAAAAAGAACGGTTGAAGGCTGAGAATAAGAGATTTCTTAACATTTTGGGCAACCCATTTTCTGTAAACATCACACCTTATTTCAAATTAAGGGTGTCCCTAATTTTTTGGTAACGTTTTATTTTTGATAACGATGAAGTTTTAACTTTCCAGCTAAATATTCTCCTAGATAAATCTCATTGATTTTTGTAAATCCTTCTTGTTGCACTTGTTCTTCTAACCATGCTTCATCTTGATCGATCAATTCTAAAACGTCTAAATTTGCTTGTCCATCGACAATAATCGGATAGCGAATATTATCATCACCAAACTTGATCAACGTCAATTGGCCATTTTGTTCTAATACTGCACTTTTCACTTCATTTACTTCATAGATACCATTTGAACGCAGTTTAAACATCAGCTCATTCGCAGAAACTCCGCTTTTTAAGCATTCATTGACATTTACTTTACCATTTTGAACTAGCGTGATTGGTCTTCCATCGATCCATCGCTTGATGTAACGATTGTGTTCTTTTGAAAATTTGACGATCAAGACTAGCAATGTCCAAATGATCAATACTAAAATAAACTGCAATACGGTGATATCATCATTATAGATGATTCCACCAATGATCCCACCTAACACGTAATTTTGGACTTGATCCAATGCAGAAGTAGGCGCTAGATTTCCTTTTCCCATAATATTGATCTGTAAAATCAAACACAAAATTCCTAATCCTAATTTGATAATGATCGGACTATAAAACTCCATACTAGTCTACTCCTTTAAGGATGAGATTCTCATCCAATAAATAAATTCTTTTCAACTGATAAGCATCTTGATCATTCGTAAATTCGACCAAATAGATCGCTTCTTTAATTTTAAGATAGCTACCGTTGCGTAACTGTGTATCATTTAGAGCAATATCTGCTAGAGAAACTTGCTTTTGTTTTGCGATAGTTTGTAACATTTTCTCAGTTTGCGTAGATGGCGAATGTTTCGTTTGTGTTTCTTGATATTCTGAAAATTGAATCCCAGAAGTCAGTAAAATGAGCAATAAAACAATTAAACTCAAATCACGATATTTTGAAGTCCAACGATGCCTCAAGTACAAGCCAAACACGATTGCCAAAATGAACAACAAGCTAAACAGCAAGCCATACCGTATCCAAACTGTGTCATTTGGTTGATTAATTAAATAATCATATGTATAAAATGTCATATAAAGTTCCTTTCTACAAAAAAAGAAGCCTAAGCATCAAAGGATGCCTACGCTTCTTCATGTACCTTGATTATTGTACGCGTGGTTCACGTGCTTCATCAATGCTATCTTTTACATTTTCTTTTCCATTGTTAAAAGATGATTTTACTTTTTTGCTTTGTTTTGAAGCAAAATCGCCAACACTTTCTGTAGCATCGCTTAAACGATCTTGAACAGTCACTGAATCTTCTTCATATTGTTCTTGTGATTTAATATCTACCACTTCAACATTGACTTCGATCACTTCTAAACCAGTCATGTGTTTAACTTCTTTTACGATAACTTCTTTGATTTTATTAAAGATATCTTGTACATCTTTACCATATTCAGCTACGATATCTAAATCAACAGCTACTTGTTTTTTACCGACTTCAACATCGATTCCTGAAGTTACGTTGTCTGTATTAACTAATTTTTCAGCAATGTTTGAGAAAAATCCGCCGTCAACAGCTAATAATCCATCGATATTTTCTAAAGCGATCCCTACGATTTTTTGGATTACTTTATCGTCAAATGTTAATTCACCTTTTACAGCAGTAGTTGGTGTAGTTGTTGGGTTGATTTCTTTATTTTTTACGTTTTCCATGCTTCAAGCACTTCCTTTTCTATTTATTTTATTATTTTTTATCTGGAAAAAATCTTTCCAGCAGTTCACTTCTTTGTAGATACATTCCAATAAAACTTCCCGCCGCAATCAGTAATAAGACGAGAATCGTTTTAAAAAATCCCAACGAAAGAAATAAGATAGCTAAGATCAAGCCACAGATCCCTCCGATTATTGGGAATGTATGTTGTTTAAACAACTCAGACATCATATCCCTCCTCTTATTGTACGCGTGCTTGTGACGAGCGTTTGGGTGTATCTTTTTGGAGGTCTTTAAATGTCACATGAATCTCGACTGGCGCCTCTACTCCTAGAAAACGATGAATCTCGTCTTCTGTTTTTTTGTTGAATCGTTGTACTTTTTCGTACGTATCAACAGTTGGTCGTACTGTTCCTGTTACTTCAACACGCACTTTTTTCTTTTTCATTTTGGTTTTTACACGAGGATTTTTTAACCACTCGGTTTCATTTGCACTCGCTTTTACTAAACCATCAACTGCACTTTTTGATAGTGTCAAGGTTCCTTTGTCCTGTTTTAAAGGAATCGTAGTTGTAGTTTTGGGGATCAATGCCACAACGATAATACCGATTAGAATAAGAATCATAAAAATTGCTGCCATCCAAAAGAAGTAGATTGGTAAAACTCCACCGACTACTGGGTAATCTTTTGGTGCGAGCAAGTGAAATTGAAATTGTCCTACTGACTGATAGCGGATCAAGCTATCTGCTAGAACAGTGATTAATAATAAGCCAATAAGTGCAATCACAAACTTCTTCCATTTTGCCATTCACCACTCCACCCTTTCTGTTTATTTATGCCCTAACAAAACTGTAACATCATTCGTTTTTTTTTAAAAGTAATATGCTATCTCTCTCATAAAACATAACTTAAATTATTTTTGAAACATTGATACAAAAGCTTATATAACAATCATTTTTTATTTTATATCGTTTCATTTTTTTTAATTTGAGACATTGAAATAAAACATTCACATACAAAATTGTAAGTTTCTCATTATTTAATCCGCTTACATTTATAGATTTTTAGATAGTTATTTTATAAAAATGCAACTAATTTGCTCAAAAAAAAGATCTTGTTTCAATGAAGAAACAAGATCTTAGGTCTTTAACTAAATTATTTAGCTAATGCGCTTTTTGCTTGGTCAGCTAAAGCAGTAAATGCAGTTGCATCATTTACAGCTAGGTCAGCTAGCATTTTACGGTTGATATCGATTTCTGCTAATTTCAAACCGTGCATTAATTTAGAGTAGCTTAAGCCATTCATACGAGCAGCTGCGTTGATACGTGCGATCCATAATTTACGGAAGTCACGTTTCTTTTGACGACGATCGCGGTATGCGTAGCTATATGATTTCATTACTTGTTCTTTTGCTGTCTTGAACAAGGTATGTTTTGAACCGTAATATCCTTTTGCTAATTTAAGCACTTTTTTACGACGTTTACGAGATACTGTTCCACCTTTAACACGTGCCATTATTTAATTCCTCCTAATTGAATCTTCTATACTTAATTTTTGTCTGTTGGAAAATTTTGCGTTGAATTATTTCATTCTCGCTAATTGTTGACGGATACGTTTGTAATCGCCCTTAGATACCATTGAAGCTTTACGCAATTGGCGACGTTGTTTCTTTGTTTTACCGTGGAAACGGTGACTTGTAAACGCGCGGAATCTTTTTAATCCACCGTTACCAGTACGTTTTACGCGTTTTGCTAATCCGCGGTGTGTTTTTTGTTTTGGCATAACTAATTTCCTCCTCAAAATCTTTCGTTATCTAACTGACCTTACTCTAATAGAGCCGAATTTACTTGTCGTTTTTTGGCGCAAGTACTAAGAACATACTGCGTCCGTCCATTTTCGCTTTTTGTTCTACAGTTGAAACATCAGCTGTTTCTTCTGCAAGACGATCTAGGACTCTCTGACCAATTTCTTTATGGGTAATGGCGCGACCTTTGAAACGGATAGAAGCTTTCACTTTATCCCCTTTTTCAAGGAATTTGCGTGCATTACGTAATTTAGTATTAAAATCATTGACATCGATCGTTGGACTTAAGCGAACTTCTTTCACACTGATAACCTTTTGTTTTTTACGGGCTTCACGTTCTTTTTTCTGTAGTTCAAAACGATATTTCCCATAATCCATAATACGAGCAACCGGTGGTTTTGCATTAGGTGCAACCAACACAACATCTAAGTTAGCTTGTTCTGCGATTTGCAACGCTTCTGCTTTCGTTTTTACTCCGAGTTGATCTCCGTCTTGACTAATCAAACGTAACTCACGTGCACGAATGCCGTCGTTTACCATCATATCCTTTGCTATGGTCATTCACCTCCAAGTTTTTTGAGAGAAAGAAAGAGTTTTCTTACAAGTAGGCACAAAAAAACGAGTTCTTAACGAACCCGCAACGTGACCCAAATTGATTGGATAACTATCTGCCCAGCGACAACGTCACGAGGCGAGAAGCGGGTGCTTCTGCTTTCATTTCTCAACTCTTACTATTATAGAGACTTATTCATAGAAAGTCAATGATTTTCAACTATTTTTTCATAAAAAAAGAGGCTGTGACAGAAGTGGATAGCTCCGAGAAATAAGCCGCATCATGTCGATAATAAGTTCACCTATTTCGGCAATGATGCGGCTTATTTCCAAAAGAGTTACTTCTGGAACGCCGTTTATTCTGTTTTTAAGAGGCTGTGACAAAAGTTTGTCACAGCCTCTTCTATAATATTAGTTTGCTGCTTGCGCGGCTTTGTTGATGTAGTTATATGGTTGGTTGAAGTGTGGTAAGAAAAATAGATCCAATAATTTTAATTGATCGATCGTCATTTTTTGCTCAATTGCAAGTGAGAACATGTGGATCGCCATTGAGATATCAGAAGTGTATGATCCCATTTGTGCACCAACGATACGACGAGTATGTTTATCAAATACAATACGGATTTTAACACTCGCATTTTCTTTCATGAATTCTGGTTTTTGAGTATCTTCATAGTCGACATAGTCCACTTCTACACCAAAACGTGCTGCTGATTCAACCGAGATTCCAGTTGATACCATATTGTAACCAAAGATCGAGATTCCATTTGAACCTTGTACTCCTGGAGATTCGACACTTGTTCCACCGATATTTTCCCCAGCCACAATTCCTGAACGTACGGCATTTGTAGCAAGTGCAATATAAGCTGTTTGTTCCAACGCATTTGAGTAAACAGTCGCACAATCTCCTACTGCGTAGACATCAGGTAAACTTGTTTGTTGATGACGGTCGACTAAGTACGCACCGTTGACGAAACGTTCTAGTTTATCGCCACCGATAGCACTATTTGGTAAAAAGCCGATCGCATTAATCACCATATCGACATCGTAGCTGCCGTTTGCTGTTACGACTTTTTCCACTTTATCTGTTCCTTGATATTCTTGAACAAGTTCGCCTAAATGCATTTCGATGCCATGCTCTTTTAAGTTTTCGTCCATGTTATCTGTAAACCATTTATCATAGTAGTTTGGTAAAGAACGTGTCGCTGCATCAAATAATAAAACGTGTTTGCCACGACGTTTTGCGGCTTCGGCCATTTCCACACCGATGTATCCAGCACCAATAACAGCGATGTTTTTGATTTCATCATTGCTTAAGATTTGATCGATCATTTGACCATCTTGGAATTTTTTCATAAAACGAATATTTTCTAGATCACGTCCAGGTACATTTGGTGAGATCGGTACAGAACCTGTTGCTAAAATCAATTTATCGTAAGATTCTTCAAACGTTTCGCCACTTAAGGTTGTGCAGTAGACGATTTTTTTATCGAAATCGATCGTTTCTACACTTGTTTCCATGTGAACTGTTGCACCTTTTTGTAAGAATTCTTCTTTGTTTGTGTAAAATAGTCCATCAACGCTCTCGATTTGACGACCTACCCATAAAGCTGTACCACAACTTAAGTAGCTTAAATTTGTATTGCGGTCGATCATAACCACTTCTTGGTTTTCGTAGTTATCTAATAAAGTATTTGCAGCTGCCACTCCAGCATGGTTTGCTCCAACAATCACTGTTTTTGTCATAATATTTTTCCCCCTCGTGTTGTTTACATACATAGTATATAAAGATTGTGAACACTATAACTATCATATTTTTTTGCACAAGCGAAAAAGATGCGACCAAATACAATGAAAGCTTTTAAATCAACTGTTAATTGCTTGCTCACTTTTTTTCAATTTTTTATATTGTGAATTATTTATTTTTTATTCACAAATAAAAAAAGACGATAAATGTTGATATAACAACATTTATCGTCTTTATATTTTATTAAGAAATTTCATCAAGCTTAGTTTCGATCTGTTTTATCACGATCTTTTGCGCTTTTTCATCTGTTATAAAGTCAAGACGATCACCATCGATTTGGATTTTAGGACTTGCATCGTAATGTTCAAACCAAGTATCGTAACGCTTGTTTAATTCTTTATAATAAGCATACAAGGTTTCATCTTGTTCGATCTGTTCGTATTCACGACCTCTTTGCTTGATTCGTTTTAACATCGTCTCCAATGATACTTTGATATGAACTAAAAGGTCTGGACGCTTTTGATAGGTTGCAAGCGGCAACTCTTCTAACATATTCGCTAGCAATTCATCATAGACTGCAACTTCAGTTTTTGTCGTTCTTCCTAAATCTGCATTTAGATGAAATAATAGTGAATCTTCGTAAATCGAGCGATCTAACACATTATTTTCTTTTTTACGTGCTGCTTTGATACTCGCAAAGCGTTTGTTCAAAAAATAGATCTGTAACAAAAAGGCATATTTCTCAGGATCTTGATAAAATAAAGGCAACACTTCATTTTCTTCGACCGGCTCGTAAAAGGCCTCACTTTGAAAATGAGTCGCTAAAATTTCTGCTAAACTAGACTTTCCTGCTCCAATCGTTCCTGCTAAGACAATCATCTTGTTCCTCCTTATTTCTTCAATTTTACTACTATACAATACTTCAAAATTTTTGTCATGATACCTTGATATGAAAAAAACGTGAAAAAAAGGTTAAGAAATCAAATTTTTTTAAGAAAAGTAACCAGATAACTTAACGGATCTACAATAATCTAGTAAAATGAAGCCTGAACTGTCAGATATTACAGAAACGAAAGAGGAGAGCTATGAAAGAAGTAGGGACTGGGGAAGCAACTGGTAAAATTATTTTGATGGGTGAACACGCTGTCGTTTATCAAAAACCCGCAATTGCGTTTCCATTTAAAGGAACAACGATTACAGCGATGATTACACAAGCAAATGAAAACACCTTAACTTCAAGTTATCATACAGGATCACTCAAACAAACATCTGAAAATTTAGCCAATATTACTCAATTAACTCAAAAATTACAAAACGATCTGCATACACCTGCCTTTCATTTAACCATTCAAAGTACGATTCCTGCTGAACGAGGAATGGGTTCAAGTGCCGCAGCAGCTGTAGCTATCACGCGCGCTTTTTTTGACTGGCAACAACTTGAATTATCTGAAGAATCACTGCTCACTTACGTCAACTTTTCAGAACAAATTGCCCATGGAAATCCTAGTGGCATTGATGCTGCAGCAACTAGTGGCTCACAACCGATCTATTATCGAAAGAATCAAGCGATCTTACCTTTTCCTTTAGATCTTGATGCATTTTTAGTAGTAGCAGATACTGGAATCAAAGGGCAGACTAGAGCAGCGGTCCGTTCGGTTGCTGAGTTAGCTAAAGTACAACCGAAATTAGTTACTGAACTTACTGAACATTTAGGTCTGCTTACAGATCAAGCAAAAGAAGCCATTATGCACAATGAAGCAACATTACTTGGTGAATTGATGGATCAAGCACAGCTTGATTTAGAAAAATTAGGTGTGAGCAATCAAGAACTTACAGATTACACTCGTTTAGCCAAACAACACGGTGCACTAGGTGCCAAATTGACTGGTGGCGGCCGTGGTGGCTGCTTTATCGTCTTAACAAAAACTAAAGAACAAGCTGAGACTATTTGCCGCATTTTGCAAGAAGCTGGGGTAAAAGGCACTTGGCTACAAGGATTAGGAGCTTACCAACATGCTTAAAGGAACTGCACGTGCTTATACCAATATCGCATTGATCAAATATTGGGGTAAAAAAGATGACGCATTGATTTTACCGATGAACAATAGTCTATCTTTAACACTAGATGCATTTTACACAGATACGACTGTGACATTTTCCGATTCATTTACAAATGATCGCTTTATTTTAGATAATACATTACAAGATCAAAAAGCTACGACTAAAATCACACGCTTTTTAGATTTAGTCCGCGAGAAAATGGATCAGCCACTTTATGCTGAAGTTATCAGTACAAATCATGTACCGACTGCAGCCGGACTCGCTTCTTCAGCTAGTGGTCTAGCAGCTTTAGCACTCGCTTGTAATGAAGCATTACATTTGGAGTTGTCTAAAAAAGATCTTTCACGCTTAGCTAGACGCGGTTCTGGATCTGCTTGTCGCAGCATCTTTGGTGGCTTTGTGGAATGGCAACAAGGCAAAGATGATTTAACCTCTTTTGCTCAACCAATCGAAGCTGATCGTTTTGAAGATGAACTAGCAATGGTGTTTATTTTGTTAAATGACAAACAAAAAGACGTTTCTAGTCGCGACGGGATGAAACGAACAGTCGATACTTCAGCTTTTTATCCAAATTGGATCAAAACCGCTGGTGAAGATCTGATCGCTATCAGACAAGCACTCGCAACTAAATCATTTACTCGTTTAGGTGAAATCACTGAAGCAAACGCGTTAAAAATGCATGCGACTACTCTAGCTGCTGTACCACCTTTCACCTATTGGTCGCCTGAAAGTCTGCGTGCAATGGATGTCGTTCGTACGTTACGACAAAATGGATTAGAGTGCTACTTTACAATGGATGCTGGTCCTAATGTCAAAGTTTTGTGCCAGAAAAAAGATCGCCATAAATTAATTGCTCAGTTAGAACAAGCATTTTCAAAAGAACAAATCATCTGTGCCCTAGCTGGACCAGATGCGCACCCTATAGAAATGGAAGTGACATTATGATCGAGGTCTCAGTACCTGGAAAATTATATATCGCAGGTGAATATGCTGTCGTAGAACCTGGACACCCTGCAGTGATCGTAGCTGTCGATCAATTTATTACAGTCAAAATCGAAACCGCTCGTAAAAATGGAACAATCCATTCCCAACAATACAGTGATCTGCCGATTCGTTGGACGAGACGCAATGGCGAATTGGTCTTAGATCATCGTGAAAATCCTTTTCATTATATTTTAGAAGCCATTCGTTTGACCGAAAAATACGCTTCTGAAAAAGGTAGAATTTTAGCCTTCTATGATCTGAAAGTAACGAGTGAATTAGACAATTCTAACGGCCGCAAGTATGGTCTAGGTTCAAGTGGTGCAGTTACAGTAGCTACTGTCAAAGCCTTGAATCTCTTTTATGATCTTGAAATGGACGAGATGACAATTTTTAAAATCTCTGCTTTAGCACATTTAGCTGTCCAAGGAAATGGCTCTTGTGGAGATATCGCAGCTAGCGCGTTTGGTGGTTGGATTGCCTTTTCGACTTTTGATCACGAATGGGTCATCAAAAAACAACGGGAATGGCCACTTTCACATCTTTTAGCTGAGGATTGGCCTAAATTGGCCATCACGCCCCTCAAAACGCCTAAAAATCTTCGCTTGTTGATCGGTTGGACTGGTAGCCCTGCATCAACTTCAGATTTAGTGGATCAGGTTAATCAGTCAAAAGAAGAAAAAAATCGCGCGTATCGCCAATTTTTAGCAGACAGCAAAGAATGTGTCCAAACTTTGATCGATGCTTTTGGTGCAGAAGATGTGCATACGATCAAAAAAATGATTTTGAAAAACCGTGTCCTTTTGGCTGAGCTTTCACAAATCACAGGCGTTATTATCGAAACGCCCGCATTAAAAGAATTGTGTGAATTAGCGATTGCTTGTGGCGGTGCAGCAAAATCTTCTGGTGCTGGCGGTGGTGATTGCGGTATTGTAATCGCAGATCAACGTACTGGCATTTTACCGCTCATGAGCGCTTGGGAGAAAGCTGAGATCACCCCATTACCTTTACACGTTTATCACTATCAAGGAGGCGCGCAATGAATCGAAAAGATGAACACGTATCACTAGCAAAAGCGTTTCATAGCAAACATGTTACCGATTTTGACGCGATCCGACCGATTCATCAATCGTTTCCTGAAATTGCAGTCAAAGAAGTCGATTTAAGTACTACTTTAGCTTCTTTGGCTACACCTTTTCCCTTCTTTATCAATGCGATGACTGGTGGTAGCGAAAAAACGAAAAAAATCAACCAAGACCTTGCGACGATTGCGCGCGAGACAAAACTTGCAATGGCTACAGGTTCTGTTTCAGCAGCCTTAAAAGATCCAACTGTCAAAGATTCGTTTACGATCGTTAGACAAACCAATCCAGATGGGATCCTATTAGCCAATGTTGGTGCCGGAACTTCTGTAGAACGTGCAAAACAAGCCATCGAGTTATTTAAAGCTGATGCCTTACAGATTCATGTCAATGCACCTCAAGAGCTTGTGATGCCAGAAGGAGATCGTGATTTTACCAATTGGCTAGCGCTGATCGAACAAATCACAGCGACACTAGACGTCCCTGTGATCGTCAAAGAAGTTGGCTTTGGGATGACGAAAGAAACGATTCAAGCACTACTTGATCGTGGTGTAAAAACAATCGACGTTTCCGGGCGTGGTGGAACAAGTTTCACACAAATCGAAAACGCCCGTCGTAAACAACGCGAATTTTATTATTTGGATGACTATGGACAAACGACTGCCGAATCCTTGTTAGAAGCGAATCAAATCCAACAAGATTTTTCATTGATTGCTTCTGGTGGAATCCGTCATGCTTATGATATTTTCAAATCATTATGTTTAGGGGCAGATAGTGTTGGACTTTCTGCTACGATCTTAAATGAATTATTAACACATGGCATCGAAGATACGATTGCATTTGTTGAACGAATCAAAATTGAACTAGAAATGCTGTATACGATGAGTGGCATTACAAAAACTACACAAGCAACCACTGTTCCACTGCTGCTTACTGGTTCGTTACATGACTGGTGTTTAGCTCGTGGGATCGATCCAACTTCATATGCAACACGTTAGAGTGCGATAAAAATAAGTCGAGTAATTGCCGAAATAGCTAAACCTATTATCGGAATTATTCGGCTTATTTTTTAGAGCTATTCACTTCTGTCACAATCTCTTTTTTAAGGTTATTTTTAGGTTTATACGCTATACTAAAGAAAAAGTTTGAGGAGAATCGATATGATAAAAATATTATTGGTCGAAGACGATGTGACGTTATCTGAAAACATTAAAGAAATCGTATCATCTATTGGGGAAATCACACAAATGTATACTGGTAGCGAAGGTTTATTTGAAGCTGAGGCGGGGATCTATGATTTGATCATCTTAGATTTGATGTTACCTGAAATGAATGGGTATGAAGTCTTAGCAGAATTGCGAAAACAACAAGTTCAAACACCAGTATTGATTTTGACAGCTAAAGATGGTTTAGAAGACAAAGTCGAAGGATTCCAAAAAGGTGCCGACGACTACTTAACAAAACCATTCTATCGCGAAGAATTAATCATGCGTGTCAAAGCATTATTGAAGCGCTCATTAGGACTATTTGATGAACAAACGCTAGCTTATGGTCCAATTAGTTGTCATTTAACGAATAAAGAAGTTCGTTTTCATGACAAAATTTTACCCATTCAAGGAAAAGAGTTTGAACTATTAGTCTATTTTATCCAAAATCAAAAAGTTATTTTAACCAAAGAACAAATTTTCGATCGGATTTGGGGATTTGATTCTTCAACTACTTTGACCGTCGTTGAAGTCTATATGAGTCATTTGCGAAAACATCTACGTGAAACAGGACTAGATAAAAAATTCCAGACACTACGAAATGTGGGTTATCTCTTACAAGAGGCGGATCCTCATGAAAGCTAAATTACCCAATAAACAACGAATCCGCCTCTTTTTAGCCAATGTCTTAGCTTTTGCGCTTGTTTTCTTCGCTTTAGGTGTGATCGTATTACAAGTCTTATCTCTTTCGGCTTATCGTGAGACCGATCAACAGTTGACACAAACAACTAGCAATTCGCCTTTGATTCAATTGGAAATCCAACGCTATCAAGAAAATGATCCCACGTTACGCTTAGATGGCAATAAACCATTTAAAGACGATAGCCCGAAACCGATGTTTAACAATCAAGTGATCTTATGGTCCAAAGACGGTCAAATCTTAAACAAAGAAGCACTGGGTAGTCGCTATGCACAATTTGAGTCATTGACACTCAATACAAAAGAACTCGACAGTATCCAAACACTACAATTAGAAGATCAAGCAAGTAATACTTCTGATTTTCGTTCAGTCATTCGGAAAGCACCAGATAATAATTCAGATATCGCGTATGTCCAAGTATTGGCCAATACCAATCAAATCAAATCGGCTTTGACGAACTTTAAAGCGATTTTGGTCGTATGCATGGTTATTTTTTGGTTTTTATCGATTGGGATCAGCTACATTTTAGCGAGTCTATCGATGCGTCCGATCGTAGCTTCTTGGAAACGACAACAAGAATTTGTCGAAAATGCTTCACATGAACTACGGACACCTTTAGCGATCATTCAAAATAGTTTGCAACATTTATTTACCAAACCCAATCAAACGATTTTAGAAGAATCAGAAAGTATTGCTCAAGCACTTGCTGAAACAAGACGTCTAACCGGCTTGACCAATGATCTACTGACGATTGCACGAAACGATTCCAATCAACAAGTCGTGGAATATCAAGAAGTCGCATTGCAACCTTTCTTAGAAGAACTACTACGTCCTTTCCAAGAGATGGCCCAATTAGATGAGAAACAATTATTGTTACAACCTCTTGAGGACCCAGAACAAACATGGTCGTTTGACCGTAAAAAAATCCATCAAGTCCTCGTGATTTTACTCGACAATGCGTTAAAATACACAAAAGCACAAGATCAAATTTTTGTCGTCACTAAAACGACATCTAAAGAATGGCGTGTTATGGTCAGCAATACTGGACCAAGTATTGCCGATAAAGATAAAGAACACTTATTTGATCGCTTTTATCGTGAAGATCATTCACGAGCTAAAGAAACTGGCGGATATGGACTAGGTTTAGCTATTGCAAAACAATTGATCCAAGAGCATCATGGTGACATCACAGTTAAAGATTTTAATTATCAAAATCAAATTGGGGTCACTTTTGAATTTAAGTTACCTAAAAAATAATCAACGTGTAAACAGACGCTGCCAAAAACTTTTGGTGGCGTTTTTTGCTGTTTGTTCTACCAAAAGACTCTCGTTCAAAGTTGGATGCTCTTTTTGTAACATTTGATTGAATTCTAAGATTCCTGCTACGCTAGCCTTCATCCGGCGCACTTCTCCGTCGTCTTCTTGACTGAGCATTAGCCATTCTCTTAACAGCGCCGCTTGCTCTTGTAGTAATTTACGACTATCTAAATCTGATGACTGTTCTAAAACTATCGGTGCTCGATCATCTAAAAGGACAAACATCGCAAGGTAATCACGTATATCAAATAAAAATGCTTGTGTCTGATCATCCCATTTTTTCTCTTCATATGCTTTACTCCACGTAGCCAATCGTCGACTAGATTGTACCAGTTCACTAGTTACTTCTTTTATCGTTCGCATTTTTCTCACACCTTTCTTGCTTAGTTTACCATAAAAAAAGTGTGCTGAATTCACTCAGCACACTTCATAAGGAGGAATTATCCTTTGTAGGCATCTAGGATAATTTGTTTTAATTCAGAGATTAATGGTTCTTTTGGATTAGCTGTTGTACATTGATCTTCGTAAGCAAGTTCTGCCATACGGTCTACGGTTGAATCAAGTACTTCTTGAGTAACACCTTGTGCTTTCAAGCTCATATCGATTCCAACTTTTGCACCTAGATCATGTACTGCTTGAGCTAATGCAGCAACTAATTCTTCCGTTGTATTGCCTTTAAGACCTAAGAAACGAGCGATTTGTGCGTAATCTGTATCGGCACGGAAGTAGTCATATTTAGGGAACATCGCATGTTTTTGTGGATCTTTGGCATTGTAACGAATAATATGTGGTAATAAGATCGCATTGGTACGTCCATGAGGAATACCATATTCTCCACCAATTTTATGCGCTACTGAGTGACAAATACCTAAGAAAGCATTAGCAAACGCCATCCCAGCCATCGTTGATGCATTATGCATTTTTTCGCGCGCATCTGGATCAGCTGTTTTCACTGATTTTTCTAAGTTTTCAAAGACTAATTGGATCGCTTGTAAACTCAATCCACGAGTATAATCAGATGCCATTACAGAAACATAAGATTCGATCGCATGTGTCAATACGTCCATACCTGTATCAGCTGTTACAGAAGCAGGTACTGATAATACAAATTGTGAATCCACGATCGCCACGTCTGGTGTCAACGCATAGTCTGCTAATGGATATTTCACATGTGTTTCGCTATCTGTAATTACCGCAAATGGTGTTACTTCAGAACCTGTACCTGAAGTTGTTGGGATACATACAAATTGTGTCTGTTCTGGTTTTTTGATTTTGTAAGCACGTTTACGAATATCTAAGAATTTTTGTTTCGCACCAAAGAATGAAGTTTCTGGGTGCTCGTAGAACATCCACATTCCTTTAGCTGCATCCATTGCAGATCCACCACCAAGCGCGATGACTGTATCTGGTTTGAAATCTAGCATCATTTCAGTTCCAGCGTACACTGTATTGGTTGATGGGTTTGGTTCAACATTTGAGAAGACTTCGATTTGAACATTATTTTTACGGCGCATCAACACGTCACGCACTGTATCAACATAACCGAATTGCACCATACCTGGGTCACAAACGATCATCACACGTTCAACGTTTTCCATATTTGCTAAATACATTAATGAGTTCTTTTCAAAATAGATTTTTGAAGGTAATTTGAACCATTGCATATTATTTCTCCGTTTCGCCAAAGTTTTCACGTTGATCAAGTTTACTGCAGATACGTTACGAGAAACTGAGTTACGTCCGTAAGATCCACAACCTAATGTCAATGATGGTAACATTTCATTGTAAATATC
>NZ_CAJYIS010000008.1 GCF_913775425.1 uncultured Enterococcus sp. | reverse complement strand
ACAACCAGATATCGAAGGCAATCGGGTCTTGTACTTTAACTTAAATGGGCAACGTCGTGAGATCGTCATTCATGATGCTTCGATCATTAGCAGCGTGACGGCGCGCAAAAAAGCCGAGCCAACCAATAAAGAGCATGTTGGTGCAACGATGGCAGGTTCTGTCTTACAAGTTCTTGTGAAAAAAGGCGATCACATCAAGCGCGGAGATACACTGATTGTAACAGAAGCCATGAAGATGGAAACGACGATCGAAGCTCGTTTTGACGCGATTGTTGAACATGTTTATGTCGCTGATGGTGATGCAATCAGTTCTGGTGATTTACTGTTAGAATTAACTGAAAAATAAGTAGAGGAGTGACCGGTGTGAAGTATCGCGGAGTATTATTTTGGATCATGTTGATCTTAGCTTTGATCATCGTATACGCACAACCGGTCTTTTCTACGGGGAAACCTACAACAGCCGTACCTACGACAGCGGTTCATACGACAAAAAATAGCTATGAAACGCTAAAAAGTCAGGGTATGGCGACGTTTGTAGGAAAAGATGTGAACCAATTTATGGAAACGTATGGCCAGCCAACAGATATTGTCGAAACTGGATTTGGTTATGAACTCTATCTTTACCATCCCGCTACTAAAAATGGATACATAGAAGTGAGCGTCGCAAAAAAAACGATTCAAGGAATCAAATTATTGGGAAAACAACAAGCTGATATGGCACCTTTTTCGCTTGGCATGGAGATGAATGATGTAACGAAATTGGTTACCATCTCACCAAATTTTGATTTTACATATCATGAAAAAAAAGTCACGTTAGAACTAGGTGAAGAAGACATGAACTATCGACCATTGATTGCGCTAGATGATGGCAACTTTGTGATGCTGTTTTTAGATCAAACGACTGGAAAACTATATAGTTTAATGTATCTTTCAAAAGAACTTTTACTAAAACTAGCACCCTATACGCTGACTGGAAAAGAGCTGCCGACATTTACAGTAAATGAATCTATTGATTGGCAATCGATCAATACGGCAAAACAAGCAATGGTCGTCTATCTTTTTTCACTACTAAATTATGAGCAGAACATACCTGCCTATCAAACTTCACCAAATTTTGATCAAAAGGCAACGCAATGGCTTACGGAATTTTTGCTGCATCCAGATGATTATTTGACTACGCAACGAACATTAGCCCTAAAACGAGCGCAAGATCCTGATACTCACGAGCGGTTTTTATTGACAGAAGACGAATGGCTTACTTTAGCGAAAGTATCAAATGATAAAACGCTACAAGTTTTTTTTGAAACGCCAGTCTACGATCCTACGTTTACCCTATTGACATGGAAGAGTAGTGCTTATTTTACACTGTATGATCGTCCTGTGACACGAGCAATGAGTGTTGTCTTTTCCAAGGAAAATATGGTAGTCTTAATACAAGAAATGGAAACTAAAAGTGAGGAAAGTGATGCAAAATGATTTATGATGATCATTTTTTTGCCATTGAAGATCAAATCGATAAATTAGTGGATACATTGATAGAAAGCAAAACTTTTCACGAGTATCAACAAGCCAAACGTCAGATGCACGAAAATCCTGTAGTCCAAGAGTGTGCCAATGAATTCATTCAAGCGAAAATGTCATTTGAGCAAATTGAACGTTTTGGAAAGTTTGCTCCTGATTATAAAGAAAAACAGCGTGCCTTGCGTAAAGCCAAGCGCGCATTAGATATACAAGAAGAAGTGGCGTTGTTTCGTCTAAGTGAAAACGACGTTCAAGCCATTTTAGATGAAACGTGTTTAACGATTGCACATCAAATTTCCAAAGAAATAAAAGTAGATGCCGGTAGTCCGTTTTTTACGACAAGTTCTGGCTGTGGAGGGAATTGTCATGTCAGCTGAATCAACATTTGAACCAGTCAAGCGTCGAGGGATCGTTGTCTTTGTTTACTCGTTAAGGCAAGTCCGTAATCTACGTCGTTACGGTGTCGTGCATTATGTATCGAAATCAATGAAATACGTCATGTTATACGTAAATGAGAGCGATGTCGAAACGGTTTGTCAAAAGATCGAACGCTTGCATTTTGTTCGGGAAGTGTCGCTTTCTCATCGACCAGAAATCGAAATGAATTTTTCAGAGAAAATCGGTACCAAGCAAGCTTATCCAATGATGGATGATGGCTTTGAAGTTGAAGAAAAAAACACCCAAATTCGTTTGGCAGAACATGTATAAAAGAGTTGGGAAGGATTCCTAACTCTTTTTCATTTGAGAAAAGGAGCAAGGTAATGCGAGTAGTAGCAGGTGAATATGGTGGACGAAAATTAAAGAGTTTAGAAGGCTCGAACACACGTCCGACTACGGATAAAGTGAAGGGAGCGATTTTCAATATGATCGGACCTTATTTTGATGGAGGTCTCGTACTGGATTTATTTTCTGGAAGCGGTGGCTTGGCGATCGAAGCAGTCTCACGTGGGATGGATCATGCGTATTGTGTCGATCGGCATTATCCAGCGGTCAAGGTCATCAATGAGAATATTGCCATTACGAAAGAAGTTGAAAAATTTACGGTTTGGAAAATGGATGCCAAACGTGCATTAAAACAAGCTGAAGAAGCACAAATCCTATTTGATTTGATCTTACTTGATCCTCCGTATGCCAAGCAAGAAATCATCAAGCAAATGGAACAATTTCTCACGCTAGGCTTAGTGCGAAATGGAAGCCGCATCGTCTGTGAGACCGATCGCAATGTTCAATTGCCTAAAGAGATTATGGGATATCGATTGTTACGCCACCAAGAATATGGAACGACAGCAATCGATATTTACATCGTAGAAAAGTAGGTGGAACTATTGGAAACAATTGGATTATTCCCTGGAAGTTTCGATCCGATTACACTCGGTCATCTGGATTTGATTCGCCGTAGTGCAAAATTAGTGGATCGTTTATATGTAGGAGTGTTTCAAAATACAGCAAAAGTCGGTTTTTTATCTAATGAAGAAAAGGTAGCCGCAGTTCAAGCGAGTGTAGCGGATATTCCAAACGTGGTCGTTGTGACTCAAACTTCGGAGTTGACAATCCATTTTGCCCGCTCTTTACAGGCAACGCTATTGATTCGCGGGGTACGTAGTGTGAAAGATTATGAATATGAACGTGATATTGCACTGATGAATCACGAGCTCGATCCTACAATCGAAACGATGATTTTGATCTCAAAACCAGAGTTTGCACATATCAGTTCGAGTATTTTAAAAGAAATTTGGCATTTTAAAGGAAATATCGATCCCTTCGTGCCACAAAGCGTGCAACAACTGTTAAAAAATAGAGGAGAAATGCGATGAGAAAAAATAAATGGCTCCTTAATGGGACCTTAGTCGGGGGACTTTTACTAATCGTCTTGGCTATTTTTTTACCGTTACCTTATTATATCGAAGAGCCAGGGTCTACGATCAACTTAAAAGAGTTGATTACTGTCAATAATCAAAGTGACCAGCAGTCTGGTGAATTCGCATTGACTTCTGTCGGAGTACGTCAAGCAACACCATTACGATTTGTATTGGCAAAATTTTCCGATTTTGATGAAATCGTCACTGAAAAAGAGTTTTATGGAGAATCGACTAGTGAAGAGTATGATCAAATGCAAAAGTACTATATGCAGTCAGCACAAAACAACGCGATCCAACAAGCACTCTCTCTAGCTAAAAAACCATATACTTGGTCGTATAAAGGTGTTTATGTCATGTCGATCGATACACATTCTAGTTTTTATGGAAAAATTCAAGTTGGCGATACTGTAACAAAAGTCAACGGTCAAGCATTTGAAAACAGTCAAGCCTTCATTGATGCCATCAAAGCGAAAACAGTCGGTGAAGAGGTGACGATCACCTATCTTCATGACGGCAAGAGTTTAGAAGCGACAGGAAAACTGATTGAATTAAGCGAAACGAAAAAAGCTGGCATTGGCATCACACTAGTCGACCATAGTGAGATCGATTCTAGTATTCCGATCGCGTTTCATATCGAAAATATCGGGGGACCTTCTGCAGGGTTGATGTTCACGTTGGAAATCTACGAACAACTCACTCAGGAAAACTTGCGAAAAGGCAAAAAGATTGCTGGAACAGGAACGATTGATGAAACAGGTCAAGTCGGTCGTATCGGTGGGATTGATAAAAAAGTTGCAAGTGCGAGTAAAGCAGGTTTTGAATTCTTTTTTGCACCAGATGACGAGATTACAAGTGAGGAAAAAGCGAGTGATCCTACGATTCAGTCAAATTATGAAGAAGCAAAAGCTGCAGCGAAAAAACTGGGGACGGATATGAAAATCATTCCGGTCAAAACGGTGCAAGATGCGCTGGATTATCTAAAAGCGCTAACGTGATGAAAAAAGTGTGTTATACTAAAAAAAACGAGAGAAGGACGTGATTGTGTGGAAGTAAAACGCCAAAAACCAATTGTAGAACAATATCATTTTGATATGAAAAATCCAGAAGAAAAGGTAGAGACTTCATTGCAAGTCGGCTTTATGCCACTAACCCCACCAGATGCGGATTATCCTAAAGAAAATAGTATTATCGGTGCACGTTTAGAGTTTACGATCGATTTTCCAGAATTCGTTTTACGCGGTGCTGTAGGCCAAGTGAACCATATTGTAAACCATCAAATTACAAAAGCTGAAGACATCTCAAAAGAAGAAGCAGATGATCTAGTAGCCCCATTATTTGATTTAGTGCAACGTTTAACGTATGAAGTCACTGAAATCGTCACCGATGAACCAGGAATCAAATTAAATTTCAACTCACAAGTGGAGTAATAAGGAGTAGTCCATGTTTTCAAATACGATGCAATTTATGTTATATGTAACCAATGTCGAACAAGCAGCTGTATTTTGGCAATCTTTAGGCTGTATTGAAGTCAGTCGTCAAGAAATGGAAGGCACGACGATTATTGAATTAGCGTTGAACCAAACGTCCGGTGTGCATTTTGTGTTATATGATCGAGAGTTTTTCGAACAACACTCGCCAGAAGTCGTGACTAGTGCTCCTTCGATCATGTTTACTACAGAAGATATCGATGCTTTATATCAAAGCGTATTAGATAGCGAAGTCGCTGTGGGCGATCTGATCCAATTGGAAAATCAATTGGTCTTTAATTTTGCTGATCCAGACGGGAATTATTTTGCAGTGACCAGTATGAGCTAAATCCTGTTTTGGTTTTTCTATCTCTATAGAGCTTGCTCTATAGAGATTTTTTTATAATACGCGTTTAAATTCAGTCCGGTGATCCAAAAAAAGTATTGGTATTTGTTTACTCAATACGATAGGGTAAGTAAAAGACAAAAGGAGTTATGTACATGACGATTTATCAATCTATTACAGAATTAGTAGGGAATACTCCAGTGGTTCCCTTACCTCATTTGACAAAAGAAGATGAAGGAACAGTTTATTTAAAGTTAGAAGCATTTAATCCAGGAAGTAGTGTCAAAGATCGGATTGCACTTGCAATGATCGAAGCCGCAGAAGCTTCTGGTACGCTATCTCCTAATGGAACAATCATTGAACCTACTTCAGGAAACACTGGGATCGGACTGGCAATGATTGGTGCTGCGAAAGGCTATCGTGTCATTTTGGTGATGCCTGAGACGATGAGTGTCGAACGGCGAAAATTAATGGCTGCGTATGGGGCAGAGTTTGTTTTAACGCCAGGTAGTGAAGGAATCAAAGGTTCGATTGCCAAAGCGCGTGAGCTTGCAGCAGAACATGGTTATTTTATGCCATTACAGTTTGAAAATGAAGCCAATCCAGCGATTCATGAGCAAACAACTGGACCAGAGATCGTTCGTGACTTTAAAGACATCGGATTGGCTGCTTTTGTGGCCGGTGTGGGAACTGGGGGGACGATCACGGGAAGTGCGAAAGTATTAAAAGAAGCCTTTGATACGATCCAAATCGTAGCAGTAGAACCTGCAGAGTCCGCAGTATTGTCTGGGCAAGCCGCTGGACCTCATAAAATCCAAGGGATCGGCACAGGATTTATTCCAAAGGTATTGAATCAAGAGCTAGTAGATGAAGTGTTAGCTATCTCAGGAGAAGAAGCGATGCAAGTTGCACGCGATGTGGCGAAAAAAGAAGGGATTTTAATTGGAATTTCTTCAGGAGCTGCAGTAGCTGGAGCGATTCGAGTAGCAAAAGGCTTAGAGTCAGGACAAAATGTCGTTGTAATCATTCCTGATAACGGCGAGCGGTATCTATCGACTCCATTATATGAAGCATAAACAAACCGTGTTTAGTCATTCTTTGTGGCTAAGCACGGTTTTTGTTTTGACAAAATTCTAGAAAAAAACAATAAAACATAGTATGATAGAAAGGAAAGAGAGGGTGAATGTCTCGTGGTTGAACAATTAGAACAAGCGATTCATGCATTAAAACATGACAATGTGCGTATCACGCCCCAACGTACAGCGATTTTAGAAGTGTTGATTCATCAACATACTCATCCAACAGCAGAAGAAATCTACCGCGCGATCGCCCCAGATTTTCCGGGAATGAGTGTGGCGACAGTATACAATAATTTACGTTTATTTAGCCAATTAGGATTTGTAACGGAAATGAAATACGGCGATGGTGCGAGCCGGTTTGATTTTACGACTGTACCGCATTACCATGCAATTTGTACTCAATGTGGCAAAATTACAGATTTTAAATATCCTCAATTAGACGATGTGGAGATTGCAGCAAGTAAACTGACAGGGTATACGATCGAGGAACACCGCTTAGAAGTATATGGGCTTTGTCCAGCATGCCAAAAAACGGCAACAGAAATCGAATAGACCTATAAAGTAAAGAAGTAGATGGAACCTCACGTCACTTCTTTTTCTTTTCTTTATCTAGGAGGAATAGTATGAAATTAACGGCATTTTATTTGATGGGACAAACGGTCTTACCTAATTTATTGCTTCAACATTATCCAAAAATTGGGATGCAACATGAAGAATTTGTATTATGGATCCAACTATATGCCCGTCATCAAAAAGGTGAGGCGTTTCCTGATTTAAAAGAAGTCGCTGAAGATTTACAAATGGATATTCAAGTAGTATACCAGTTGCTCAATCAATTGATCACAAAACAATTGATTAGTATTCAAGCCAAACGTTCTGATTATGGCCAACTAAATGATGAGTTATCCTTTGAATTGATGTACCAAAAATTGGAACAATTGGCGACACAGTTAGAACAAAAAGCAACACAAAACCAACAAGGCATGCACATGAGTCAACTGTATCGTATGTTTGAAGAAGAGTTCGGTCGGCCATTATCTAGTATCGAATTTCAACGTATCAAACAATGGGTCCAAGAAGATCATTACACGATCGAATTGATTGAATTGGCTTTAAAAGAAGCGATTTTAAATCAAGTCTATAATCTAAATTATATTGACCGTATTTTATTGGCATGGGAAAAGAAAAATATCCGTACCAAAGAGCAAGTTCAAGCTGCACAAAATGATCGACAACGTCATTTGATGCAAAAAGAAACCAACGACCCGACTCCTCGTGAACTGCCGAAAGTAACCTTGCACAATTGGTTAGAAGGAGAATAAGATGATCAGTAAAGAAAAAACACGTCTTGTAATCGAAGAAATGTTTCAATTGTTTCCAGAAGCACATGGGGAACTGATTGCTAAAAATGAGTTTGAGCTCTTGATTTCCGTAATGCTTAGTGCACAAGCAACCGATGTTTCAGTGAATAAGGTAACGCCCGCTTTATTTTCGCGTTTTGATACGCCTGAAGCAGTTGTTGAAGCTTCAGTAGAAGAAATCATTCCCTATATTCGCTCGATTGGTTTGTATCGCAATAAAGCCAAAAATATTTATGCTTGTTGTCAAACATTACTTGAACGGTTCAACGGTCAAGTTCCAAAAACACGTGAAGAGTTGATGTCGCTTGCAGGGGTTGGTCGTAAAACAGCAGATGTGGTACTAGCAGATGCGTTTGGGATTCCAGCCTTTGCAGTGGATACACATGTTGAACGGATTAGCAAACGTTTACGGATTTGTCGTTTAGATGCATCAGTACTAGAAGTAGAAGAGACGTTGATGAAGAAAATCCCTGAAGAACTTTGGATCAAAACACATCATACCATGATCTTTTTTGGTCGTTATCATTGTACAGCACGCTCACCAAAATGCGAGACGTGTCCTGTGTTGACGTATTGTCAGGAAGGGAAAGTCCGGATGCGAAAAAAGGCTCCAGCTAGAAATTAGCTAGAGCCTTTTTTTATGGTGTATTGGATTGGCCGTTACCAGCTTGTCCATTACCTGTTTGTGCATTATTTGCATTCGTGTTTCCATTTGCATTCGTGTTTCCATTTGCATTGTTTTGCGGTGTGGCTGGTGTTTCACTTGAAGCAGGTGTTTCACTTGAAGCAGGGTTTTCTTCTTGACTTGGTGTCGTTTCTTTAGAAACTTCGCTACTTTGACTTTCTTCAGAAGAAATACTTGCCGAAACTTCAGGAACCGAAGAGCTTGATTCTACTGTAGTCGAACTAGTTTCTTTTGTTTTTGAAGTCGAAGCAGGTGTTTCTTCTTTGCTACTTTGTTTTGTTGTTGCATTATTTTTTGTCGTATTGTTTTGCGTGTTCGATGAACTATAACTATCTTTAAAGTATAATTCATTTCCTACTCGAACGACATCATCTGGCTGTACAAAGTCTTCTTGTGTATCAAATGAAGCTGAGATATAACTCATCAATTCACGATAGACATCTGTTGCGACGTGGGATGATAAGTTTGTCACCGGTGTTAACGGATCTAAATAGCCGATCCAAACAGCCATCGAGTAATGAGGAGTGAACCCAACAAACGTCGTATCTGGATAAACCGATAAGCCATAAGGTGCATCGACTTTAGCTAATTGTTCTTCCGTGTAATTTGACGTTCCCGTTTTTCCAGCTTGATACAATCCTTCGATTGCCGCATTGTTACCTAGTCCTGTAATAACGTCTTTTAAAATATCTGTGATCATATAAGCAGTTCCTGGTTGCATCACACGCACGCCTTTTGATTCAAACGTTTCTTGTGTGCCATCTTGGTAAACGATTTTGTTGACATATTGTGGCTCATAATACGTTCCACCATTGGCAAATGCGGCATAGGCTGCTGCCATTTTTAAACTAGAAACACCATACTTTGTTCCATCTTGTTTCGTGTTACTTGAAATGGCATTGGCTTGGGTTAAGTCTTCATATTGGATGTCTAGACTCTTTAAAAATTTCTCAACATCAGAAGCGCCTACTTCCATAAATAATTTTGCTGCAGGAACATTTCGTGATTCAGAAAGGGCTGTACGTAACGTGATATTTCCCATATATGAATTGTCCCAGTTATTCACAGCAATATCAGAGCCTTCATAGTCGTAAGGTGCATCTGCGATATATTTTCCAGTCGAGTAATGTAAATGTTCAAAAGCAGGTGCATAGTCTGTGATTGGCTTAACGGTTGAACCAAAGTCACGTGCCGTATTGATTGCTAAGTTTTGATCGCCGACTTGACGATTACGTCCACCTAATTGGGCAACGACTTTTCCAGAATCAACATCGATAACTGTTGAGGCGATTTGCATTTCATCATCCGGATAATCGACATACTCTTGGGTATTGGCGATATCATATAATTTTTTTTGTGCGTCTAAATCAAGATTTGTATAAACTTCTAAGCCATCTGTATAGAGGTCTTTGCCCGTTTTTTCTTTAATCTCAGCGCTGACTTCTGTAATGTAGTTGTCGTAATATTTCCATTCGCTATTTTCCGTATCCAATGGTTTTAAGCCATCTGAGATATCTGTTGCCACAGCTTCTTGATATTGTGATTCACTGATTTTATCGTTATCAAGCATGGCTTTTAAGACCAAATCACGACGTTGTTTAGCAGCCTCTTTATTCACGTAAGGATCATAGTAAGAAGGGGCATTTGGTAGACCCGCTAAGAGTGCAGTTTGTGCAAGTGAAAGTTTGTCTAGTGACTTGCCATAATAGGCCTCACTAGCCGTTTCCATTCCATAAAGGCCGTTTGCCATGTAGACTTTATTGATGTAATACGTTAAGATTTCTTGTTTTGATTTTTTTCGTTCTAATTGGATCGACAACCAAGCTTCTTGCGCTTTACGCTTTAAGGTTTGGTCAGACTCATTAGTTGAAAAGTACGATAACTTAATCAATTGTTGCGTCAGCGTACTTCCACCTTGTTTCGTACCATGAAAAATATTGTTGACCGCTGAACCGACGATTCGAATCGGATCGATCCCAATATGTTTATAAAAGCGACGATCTTCAATCGACACGATTGCATCTTCCAATAACTCAGGGACTTCTGTCGCTGAAATTTTTTCGCGATTTTCTGAACCGATATCAATGAAATTTTCACCATTTGATGAGTACAACTTAGATGAAACTGTCGCGTCTAACTTATTGTCTTCTAAAGCAGGGGCGTTTTTTGCATAAAATCCAAAAATACCGATCCCGATTAAAAAAAGTAAACAGACAGCAAAAATCCCACCTAAAATCAGATTTCGCCAAATATGTTTTTTGGGTTTCTTCTTCTTTGACGGTTTTGAAGTAGGTCGTTTAGTTGTCTGTCGTCGCGATGTCCGTGACTCGTTTGCCATGTGTAGTTTGCTCCTTTGTTTGTAAATACTGATCAACACCTAAAAGATAAGGGATTTGTGGTGCAAACCCAAGTTGCAACTCGATTCCTTTTTCTTCTAAAAGTGCCAGTGGCAGCGACTGTCGTGTAGTAGATGTCCACTGCGTAAGTAATGTTTCACCATCTAGAAAAAAACAACGTTCTAAGCTAGAAAACCATAATAACACAAAACAAATCCCTTGCTGTGCTAAACATGCTCGAATGTGATCAATTTGATGTTGGTGAAAGTTTTTTAAAGGAAAAGACGTCTTATTTTTCGTTTCTTTTGCCTCAAAATCTAAATAATATCCTCGGTATACTCCATTGTAATCCGTTGTCGAGGCTTCCTTAAAATAGGCTTCCTTGATTACTGCGGCACTGCGTTTTGGATAATCCACAGCTACAATTTGAATCGGAGTCGGCTTTTTATGTACAACAGCAAGATTGCGTTGGGCATAGTAGCGGTTCGTCGTATTGATCGCTTCTTCTAATACCATCCCACGATTGGCAAAATTGGGTTTTCGCTTTTTCGATGGTATACTAGAAGTCGGAACGTACGCAGGTTGACCGTTTGGATAACGAAAGACCATAAAATCACACTCCTAGATGTATTATACCAAAAAATAATTCATAAAGAAAAGGGGGAGCGTCATGACGCAAGCCAAGACGATCTTTATTAGTGGGTATCGCAACTATGAAATCGGTATTTTTCAAGAAAAAGATCCAAAAATTGCAGTCATTAAAAAAAGTTTAAAATCGACTTGCATTCAATTAATCGAAGAAGGGGCTACGTGGTTTGTGATCTCAGGCTCTCTTGGCGTAGAATTATGGGCTGCACAAGTAATTCTAGAATTAAAGCAAGAATATGAAGTCTCTTTAGCGGTAATTTCAGCTTATACCGAATTTTTTGCCAAATGGAATGAACAAAACCAACAAGCGATGCAGACCATTTTAGCACAAGCCGATTTTGTCGATGCGGTGAGTCGTCAACCCTATACTTCACCACAACAGTTAAAAAATCATACGCAATTTTTATTGGCGCATACAATGGGTTGTGTATTGGTATATGACCCGGAGTATCCAGGGAAAAGTCAATTCTTTATTCGCGATGCAACACAGTATCAAGAACGCCATTCTTATGAAATTCTTTATATTACGATGGATGATTTGCAAAATGCCGCATATTCTGACTAAATGTGTTTGATTTCTGCGCCGTTTTTCGATATGATGGGGGAGTATGAAATTGTATTCAATTTAAAAGAGGTGTAAACATGGCAAATTTGATCTATTCTCCGAAAGATATCTTGCAGCAAGAATTTAAAAATAAAATGCGTGGATATGATCCAGTCGAAGTAGATGAATTTTTAGATAACATTATCAAAGATTATGAAACATATGCAAAAGAAATTGTCGCCTTACAAGAAGAAAATGATCGCCTACATGCAAAGGTAGCACAGATGAGTAAAAATCCTGTTGCAACACCAGCACCACGTGCGCAAGTAAGTGAACAACCAAAAAGTCAAACTGTTACAAATTTTGACATCTTAAAACGTTTATCAAATCTTGAAAAAGAAGTATTTGGTAAAAAGTTACAACAAGAAACGAGTGCAGTAAAAGAAATCAAAATTGAAGAAAAAACAGAACCAGTTCAACCTGTCATCACATCAAATTATACACAAGCTGATTTAGAAGATGACAACGAGCGTACGCGTCAATTTTAATCGTTGCGTACATATTGATTCAATTCGATACAATTGTGATTTTTAGATAATCGCGGTCTACTTGATGTAGGCTGAGGAAAGTCCATGCTCGCACAAGCTGCGATGCTTGTAGTGTTCGTGTCTGGCGAAACCATAAGCCAGAGTACAGTAATGTAACGGCAGGAAAAAAAGCTAAGGCATTTGCTATGCTTGAGTACCCTTGAAAGTGCCACAGTGACGAAGCGATCGGAGAAATCTTATCGGTGGAACGCGGTAAACCCCTCGAGCGAGCAACCCAAACAATGGTCGGGGCGCTTTTTGGAACGGAAAGATAAAGAACGGAACCAAAGAGGCAAGAAATTGCAGATAGATGATTATCCAAGTTGAGTTGCTCCCTGTAATTTGACTGGACAAAACATGGCTTATAGAAAATCACACAAATCAGGGAAATCCTTCCAAATTGGAAGGTTTTTTTTATCATTAAGGAGAGAAAAATGAATCCAAAACAAACATTTCAATTAGTCGCAACAGCAGCAAGTGGATTAGAAGCATTAGTCGGAAAAGAATTACGAGATATGGGAATTGAATGTGTCGTGGAAAATGGCCGCGCACGCTTTGAAGGTACGATCGAAACGATTGCTAAAGCCAATCTATGGTTACGTACAGCCGATCGGATCAAAATCGTTGTTGGAGAATTTGATGCCGTGACGTTTGACGAATTATTCCAAAAAGTCAACGCGTTACCTTGGGAAGATTATTTGCCACTAGATGCAGAATTTCCAGTTGCTGGAAAATCGATCAAGTCGACTTTATATAGCACACCAGATTGTCAAGCGATCACCAAAAAAGCGATTGTCAATCGTTTGCGGGAATATTACCATCGCCCAGCTAGTGTGCCATTAGCAGAAACTGGGGCTTTGTTTAAATTAGAAGTCGCGCTGTTAAAAGATCATGTGATGGTCACACTCGATACGACAGGACCTAGTTTATTTAAACGTGGTTATCGTCTAGATAAAGGGGGCGCACCGTTAAAAGAAAATATGGCCGCAGCACTAGTGATGTTGACCAATTGGCGTAAAGATCGTCCTTTTGTCGATCCAGTCTGTGGTTCTGGGACACTTTGTATAGAAGCCGCATTGATCGGCCATAATATTGCACCAGGATTCAACCGTAGTTTTGCATGTGAAGCATGGGATTGGGTCGATAAAGACATTTTTGCGAAAGTGCGGGAAGAAGCCGAAGCTCAAGCCGATTATGATATCGAATTAGACATTATGGGTTCAGATATCAATGGCCGGATGATCGAGATTGCTAAAGCGAATGCTGATGAGATCGGATTAGGTGATTCCATCGTCTTTAAACAACAAGCAGTAAAAGATTTTAAAACCGAAAAAGAGTATGGTGTGATCGTAGCCAATCCACCATATGGAGAACGTTTAGGCGAAGAAGAAACGGTGCGTCAACTGTATAAAGAAATGGGACAAGCGTTTAAACCGCTGGATACTTGGAGTAAATATATCTTAACGAGTGATTTATTATTTGAAGAGTTCTATGGTCAAAAAGCGACGAAGAAACGCAAACTTTATAATGGTGCTTTACGTACGGATCTTTTCCAATATTGGGGCAAACGCCCACCAAGACCTGCAAAACCAACAGAATAGTCGAGAGGATGAGCAACGATGAATGAACAACTCTTTTTACAAGAATTAAAAGAATTAGATTTATTGCAACAAGCGATGACGATCATTGAATGGGATTCGCAAACGGGAATGCCCGAAGCAAGTAGTGAGTATCGTGGTGAAACGATGGGCTATTTATCTAGTATTTATTTTGAGAAAAAAGTCGGGCCGAAAATTAAAGAAGCACTGGATCATTTTGCGGCTCATCCTGAAGAGTTATCTGAAGTGGGACAAGTAGCATATCGCTTAGTTAAAGAAGACTATGAACTCAATCATGCTGTTCCAAATGAATTGATGGCACAATTTTCTGCCGCGACATCTAAAGCCCACTCGGCGTGGTTAAACAGTCGTGAGCAAAACGACTTTGAGGTCTTTAAAGAAGCTCTAGCGGAAAATATCCGTTTAACAAAAGAATTGATCCCTTATTGGCAACGCACAGAAAAAACACCGTATGACGTCTTATTGAACCAATATGAACCAAACATGACCACAGAGATTTTGGATGATGTGTTTACACGCTTACGAGATGGCATTATGGATATTAGACAAACGTTAGCCAAAAAAGGAATAGAACCAGATACTACGATCTTGTCACGTTATGTGCCAAAAGCACAACAAGAAGCTTTTATTCGTCAAGTCATTACGCAATTAGGATATGATTTTACTCGCGGCCGCCTAGATGATACGATTCATCCATTTGCTACAGGAATCAATCATCGCGATGTCCGGATTACGACGCGATGGAATGAGCATGATTTTTCGATGGCGACATTTGGTGTGATTCATGAAGCAGGTCACGGGATGTATGAACAAAATATTGCGGAAAAATATGAATACACGCCAGCTCATGAGGGAGCATCGATGGGGATCCATGAATCACAATCGCTATTTAATGAAATTATTATCGGTAGCAATCGTGCATTTTGGAAAAAGCAATACCCGTTGTTCCAAAAGTGTACAGAAGGAACATTCGACGATGTTTCGTTTGATGACTTTTATGCGGCATTGAAAAAAACGAAAGCTAGCCTTGTCCGTATCGAAGCAGATAGTTTAACTTATCCGTTACACATCATTATCCGTTACGAAATCGAAAAAATGCTGTTTAATGGAGAAGTGGCAATCGATGACTTACCAGCAATTTGGAACGATAAATACGAAGAATATTTAGGCATTCGACCAGAGACTGATCTTGAAGGGATTTTACAAGATGTCCATTGGTCTGGTGGAAGCTTTGGCTATTTTCCTTCTTATGCTTTAGGCTACATGTATGCCGCGCAATTGTTACATGCGATGAAACAAGAAGTAGAAATCGATGCTGTGTTAGCATCAGATGATTATACGCCGATCAAAAATTGGTTAACAAAGCATATCCATCAGTACGGTGCAAGTAAAAAACCAAATGAACTGATTGTCAATGCCACAAAGGAACCATTAAATCCACAGTATTTACTAGATTATATGCGTGACTTATACTTTACTGTGTATCAGGTAAATGATTCATGTCGCGATTAGTAGCAGTCCAAGATTATGCCAAACAACAGTTGGCACACGATCAGACAGGACATGACTACGCGCACGTGTCGCGTGTCGCCTATTGGGCGAAAAAAATCCTCGATCAAGACAATCTAACAGCAGATCACTTTATCACACTAAGTGCAGCCTATTTGCACGATGTGATCGATGATAAAGTCGTATCAGATAGTGTCGTCGCTAAAGAGCACTTGCGCGTATTTTTAGCAACGATTGCGACAGAACAAGAAATAGCTGCTATTTTTTCAATTATTGAACACATGTCATTTTCAGCGAATTTAGCTCAAAAACACGTATTGACAGTGGAAGGACAAATTGTTCAAGATGCCGATCGTTTGGATGCGTTGGGAGCATATGGTATTTTACGAACGGCTTATTATGGGGGAAGCAACGGTCATCCGATTTATGATGAAACGATTGCAGTCAATTTGCATCAAGATAAAGCCACGTATCGCAAGGGGACAACGGTGATCAATCATTTTTATGAGAAACTTTTTTTACTAGTAGACCAAATGAATACACAAACTGGGAAAAAAGAGGCAAAACGCCGCGAACGATTCATGCAAGAATTTTTAACAGAATTTTATCATGAGATCGATTTTGATTAAAAAGCTAAGAATATAAGTCACTTTAGTTTCTTTTCTTCACGCTTTTCATATAATGGAAGTAAGGAGAGGATACCATGTTTTTTCAACAAGCGATGAAGCCCCAAGAATTATTGTCTGTATTGCCGCATGTGTCCGAGTGTTTCTTTGTTGTCAATGTACAATTACCAGATCGTACGTATCAATTAGCTGTTTACAAATATCAAGAAAGTTATTTTCGTATTCAAGATATGCGTGTGTTTCACCAAGTATATGCAATTGTCAACCAAACGCAAGGAGATGAAGAAGAGCTGTTGCCTTTTATCGAACAAGCTTTAGAAGACAATTTGTATCGTACCTTAGCAGAATGGCTGATTCAAGTCGACTTATCTGTTTTAGCGGTGTTGCCTACGATTCAATCATTAGAACTTGTATATTATGAGTTTATCGAGAATTAAAAAAACCAGACTATGTTTAGTCTGGTTTTTCCATGTATTACGTAGTGCGCCACTCTTTGTAGACGATCACGCAACTAATCCCGAATAATACGATCCCTGCAATCAATGCCAACCATAATAGCGAAGGGTCGTATCCATATGTAGCAATAGCGTGTTGTTTACTGATGCGATCTGCTTCATTTAAAATTTGAATACTCAATACGATTAAAAAGCCTGAAATAATCACTAAGACAAAACTCAAATAAGGAATCGTTGAATAATGACGGATCCCTAAGAATAAACAATACAACCCCAACAGAAAAACTGGGATTCCAAATGCAAAAATAGGATATAACATGCCAACACCTCCAGTATAAGAATACTCTTTTTTTGTAAAAATGAAAACCCTTGTGAATTCTGTAAATAGAAAGGAAGCTTATGTTTACTGCGTATACTGAACCAATTAAAATTGCACTTTTTGTATTCCCGATTCTAGCATTTCTGATTTCGTTCCCGTTTTTTATTTTACAATACCGCAAGTATGGTCGCTTTTTGTTTATCCGTGCCGTCGTGTTGTATTCATTTGTTTTTTATCTACTATGTTCTTATTTTTTAGCAATCTTGCCCCTACCAAGTCGAGAAGCAGTCGCGCAACTAACGACTCCAAAATATGAGTTGATGTTAGGAAAATCACTGCAAGACTTTTTAGCACAAACCGTGTGGCGACCGACAGATATTCATACGTATTTACCTGCTTTAAAACAATCGGTAACGTTGGAACCTTTGTTTAACTTATTATTCTTTTTCCCGTTAGGTGTTTATCTACGTTATTACTTCCGCTTTTCATTGAAAAAAGTCATCGTGTATTCTTTTTTGTGGTCGCTATTTTTTGAAACGACTCAATTGACAGGACTGTATTTCATCTATCCAAGACCTTATCGTTTGTTTGACGTCAATGATCTACTCCACAATACGTTAGGCGGTATGATTGGCTATTTCTGCGCACCACTTGTGATGATCTTATTCCCAACACGTAAGGAAATGGATCAAAAGTCAAAAGAATTAGGGCACATTGTGACGTATCCAAGACGTTTTGTTGCCTTCTTGATCGATTGGGGAATGATTTATAGTGTTCGTACACTTTTAGCGATCGTGTTGCATGTGACCCATCTGACAACGAATGAGAACTGGACGACGAGTTACTGGACGTATCTGAGTACGATCATGTTGTATTTTGTTGGAGTCACATACCTGACTAAAGGGTATACGCTCGGCAAAAAGATCGTCAAAATTCGTGTTGTAACGACAACAGGCACACCTCCTAGCTTGAAAGATTGTGTAGTTCGCTATGGCTTACTTTATGGGGTTTATGGTAGTTTGGCACAACTATTGTTGTTGATTAATCCTTATATCCCTACGACTGAGGGAATGGCATTAGTGATTTTACTCATGATGACGCTCTTTTTATTGCTTATCCAACTTTTATTTGTAGGTTCGATTGGTTGGGCGATTTTGAAAAAAGAACGTCGTTTGTTTTATGAGAAAAAATCACAGACAAGCGAGATAAGTATGAACAATTTGGAAACAAAATAGGAAGTTGTTTGAGAATATGGTATAATCCAAAAGATGTTAAAAGAAAGAAGGTGCTCAAATGTCATTTGAAACATTTGCATTTCAGCCGTTTATTTACG
>NZ_CAJYIS010000007.1 GCF_913775425.1 uncultured Enterococcus sp. | reverse complement strand
GGCTTTTTCGTTTTCTTTTTTGTATTTTTGATCTCAGGTATCGCGCTATTGCGTGAGCGCACGAGCGGTACGCTGGAACGTTTGTTGGCAACACCAGTCAAACGAAGTGAACTCGTCTTTGGTTATTTAGCAGGTTATGGTGTATTTGCGATCATTCAGACTTTGGTCATCGTATTCTTTTCACTTTATGTATTGAAGGTGGCGATTGTAGGAAGCCTCTTTTGGGTCATCCTTACCAATATTTTAATGGCGTTAACTGCTCTATCTATGGGAATCTTTGTCTCGACTTTTGCCAATTCAGAATTTCAAATGATGCAATTTATCCCGATCGTTGTGATCCCGCAAATCTTTTTTTCGGGTTTGATCCCTCTAGATAGTATGGCAAGTTGGATCAAGACGATCTCATATCTTTTTCCACTGACTTATGGTGGTCAGGCCTTGTCTAATATTATGATCAAAGGACAAGGTTGGGCAGATATTTATCTGGATCTCTCCATATTATGCTTGTTTATCGTAGGGTTTACTTGTTTAAACATCGTCGGTCTTAAACGTTACCGAAAAGTCTAAAAAAAAGAGGGTGTGACAAATTTTTGTCATCCCCTCTTTTTCGTGCTGATTATGATTGTTGTCATTCTTGATCCATGGATTCAATGAAGAAAAATGCAGCTAAAAGATCCGCACTCCCTCCAGGAGAAACCCGCTTTTGTTGGCACAATATCGTCAATCGATCAAACCAAACATTGGGAATCGCATGACTCGCTGCCTGATACGCCACCGTTTGTATCTTGCGTAACGTATCTTGATCACTACGGTATAAAATACAGGTATCCTCGACTTGGCTGATGAGATAAGACAGTACCCGCAACGCATAATCCGAATCGTCATGCGGATACTCTTTTGCCATATGAAGTGCTTTTTGCAAGGTTGGAAATCCCTGTGCAGCTTCTTCATAAGCACCATTCACCCGATATTTTTGTTTGACCGCTTCTCCATGCGTGACTTGATTGACTGTATAATCATCTGGAAATTGAACTAAAGTCGCCACTTGCATAAATAATTGCGTCAAATCAAGCTTATTTTCTTCACTTAGTTGGTAGGCTGACACAGTCACAAGTAAGCCTAATGACCAAATCGCACCCTTATGTGTATTGACACCATTTGTTGCTTTAAGCATCGCCCGTTCTGCCAAACGACCGATAGCAGCAATCTGTTTACGAGTTCGTGAGGAGATGCCTTCTGTTATACCGACTAGCGCCATTTCTTGAAAATAGGGGGTCAAGGTTTTAGCTGATCGAATAAAGAGATCGTAATCCATATCCGTATGTACTCCAGTTGATTGACGATCCACTAGCCCTGGTTTAGGCGTTAGTGTGACTTCCTTGATCAATGCTTGCTCGGCGAATAATGCCAATTGGCTAGCAATAGTTTCGGTTTTTATCAGAGTCGTTTGCATCCTTTTGTTCCCTCACTTTAAATTACTTTAGAATATTTTTGCGGTACGACTTTTTTCGGACGTATCGCTTCAAAAATCACATGTAGTCCATACGCGACGATAAATGATCCCATCACTGTCATGAAATAAGCAAAAATAATCATCCAACCTGTCGGCAATTTTAGCCACGTTGGACCAAAGACTTTTACCAACATTTGGAAGACAAAAACATTCGCTAAATAAGAACGGTACGCATATGTCGATAAAAATTTTACTGCCGGCAACACACGTGAATTATTTTGAATCAAAACAGAGGCAAGATAAAAAACACTTAAAATCACGACTAAACTGTAGATACTTTGTGTCGTGTTCAAATAAGTCGTATTGCCAAAACTAATTTCGTCAGAATAATTTAAAAAGTTTTGGATCGCGACCATGCCACTGAGTAAGATCGCCGGAACCATCAAAAAGCGAACCACGTGCAAGACCTTGAATAATTGTTCGTGATAGCGAAAAGCCGCTACACCATAAATACCATAAACCAAAAAACTAAAAACAAAACGATCCAATAAATACCAAGAATCATGATAACTTCCAGTAAAAATAAACTGTTGATAGAACACATACCATGCAACATACAATACCGTTGCTAGACCTAATACTGGCCAAACAAAGCGTTTTTGAGTAAAGACTTTATACCCTAACCAAATGAATAACGGCATACAAAGTTGGATCTGTAGCATCATGATCGTATACCATAGATGTGGTCCGGCATCTCCGACTAAACATTTTAACAAAAAGGTCCCGATCGAATCATATGGAACTTTTTGCTGTACATTTGGCAATACCGCCAAATAAACGATCGTCCACAAAATATACGGTACGACTAATTCAAGACATTTTTCTTTTAAAAAGTCCCAATAATGATGTTTGTGACTCACTTTTACCATGTTGTAGACAATCGCGAAAATAAACATTGGTGCGGTATATTTCACTAAAATATAAAGCGCACCTAATAAAGATTGTGTTGCCCCGTCTGTCGTATGGGCCAGCGCAAAACCTAATACTGTTTGCAAAATTACTGCAGTTACTGCTGAGACTTTTTGAAAATCACTTACGTTAATCTTTAACTTCTCATTCTCAAACGACATATCATTTTTTCACTTCTCTTTTTATGTTTTTTTTACCACAAATCGTAGGTCAAAACTGGACCTGCTAAAGTTTTTAATAATATTTTTTTATCTGGATATTGGAAATATTCTTTAAGTAAAAAACCACCTTTTTTGGTGATTACTTGTAAATCGACTTGGTCAAAAAACGTAGGATATCGCTTCACAAGGTCTAACGGTAAATCAGCTTTTTGTTCACAATACAACACGAGATCTAGATCGCTTTTGGGGTGGATCGTATCGATTCCAGTAGCAAGTTCAAATCCTAGACTTCCACCGACGCCCCAGTCATGATCGACTAAGATTTTTTGTGCTTGTTTATAAAGCTTAACTACTTGATAGCGTTGCTTGTTAGGCTCTAAAAGTATTTGATCAACTAGTTCATTCGGATGCGTTACACTTAAAATTGCTTCTTCGGGTAGGGAAAAAGCAAATCGTTGTGAACGACTTGCTCCTCTTAACCCTAAGGCTACTTGACCTGGCGCAACTTGCCCTCTTCTCACAGTAGCAAATAGATCGGACTCTGGACACCAAGATGGCCAAGAGATACTTGCATCGCGTTTGATTTTGACGATATCATGTGGTGCAGTGTGCATACTTACCACTCAGCTTTCATTTTTTCACGGATCTTATTCGTTTCCACACGACCAAATTGTTGTGCTTGTTCGTTTGTATAACGGGCTTCTAACATATAGTCCTCTTTCGATACCACATCACTAATTGCCGCTTGTAAGGCTTCTTTCACTGCTGTAATCGTTTCTGAAGTTGGTTCTTGTGTTGTAATGTCTGTTAAAAATTCATAGAGCGCACCTAATTTATTAAAGCTTGTCACATCATAAGCGATGGCAGGTACTTTTTGAGCGGCTGCTTCGATTTCTGCGATCGAACGATTTGTTACGCGACCAGCACTTGCTTTAGACATTGCTTGGATATTGATCGATGGATTATTTAGTGCCACTAAACGTGAAGATTGCAATCCATGTGCTAAGAATGCACCAGAAATCGCATTACCGACGATCAAGCCGATTACGGGATGACCAGCTTGACGTAATTTGGCATAACCGGCTGCACTTGTTGCTAGTGCAATATGGATTCCGATCAATTCTTCATTGTAACCATATGCTTGACTTGGTACATCGATGATTGCGATAACTGGACGTTTTTTCGTTTGATTGCGATCTTCTTGATAGATCTGTTCAAGAATTTGACCCATCCTAAATCCTTCGACAAGTCCGACTTCACCGTTACGCACACGATACATTTCATTTTCTGGATCCGTTACGATACTCGTAAAAACGACTTCTTGATCACCTAAAGTCCCCGGTGCATAAAATACCGTTGACACACTTGATTGTGGACAAGGAATACCACTTAATGCTTCAAACCAACGATAACCGATACTTTCACTCGCTGCCTGTTCACCACTTGTGATCATAGGTAAAGCAATCTCTTCTACTTCTAAATGATCGATTGTTTGATTAAATGTGTCGATTGCCAATGGTTGAGATAGATCCAAACTAGCCAATAGCGAAAGGTTTTCTATTGAGCGTTCGCTGCGATGCGTATCTTTACGTTCTGCCAAAGCTTCTTTAACTGCTGCAAGGATCGTTTCTGTAGTATCGACTACGACTTCATCGACTGCATGAGCTGCCAAACGTTGTCTCGCACCGATCGTATTCCAGATCAAATCTTTATCACTTGAATCAAATTCTCGTACTCCAGCTTCTTGTTCGATAACTTCTGGTCCATTTAATCCAATACGCGCTTTTTTCGTAGCGATCAAATAACTCATCAAGGCTGAAGTAATCGACATCCCACCAAATGATCCTACACGTCCGGGAACGATCCCGATCACGGGTACATATTGTTTTAAAGCCACGATCAGATTCCCGATTTCAGAAATCGACAATAGACCGTAGTTGGCTTCTTGTAGTCGTACGCCACCAGTGTCTAAGATAAAGATTGGGAAAATTTCTGTTCCATTTTGATTATCGATCAAGGCTTGAGTTAATGCCGCGATGATCTTGGCACCAGAAACTTCTCCGATTCCACCACCTTGGAATTTCCCTTCCATCGCGATCACCACGACCGCTTTTTGGTCAATCGTTCCTTTTACAACGATCAATCCATCATCGCTTTCAGGTACGATGTCTTGTAAAAGTAGATTTGGTGCGGTCATTTGTTCAAAAGGATCGATCAATTCTTTGCCTGATTGTGCATCGAGTAAAGCAAAAGCACGTTCTCTTGCGTGTA
>NZ_CAJYIS010000006.1 GCF_913775425.1 uncultured Enterococcus sp. | reverse complement strand
GTTCGATAAGTAAGAAGCGTTCGACTTGCATGTATTAGGCACGCCGCCAGCGTTCGTCCTGAGCCAGGATCAAACTCTCATAAAAAAATTTGAAACGATCTACGATCGTTAAGCTCTTAATTGACTTCGCTCGCATTACTGCTTGCTGTTTTGTTTTGCTTCTATTTAAATAGAAACACCTTACACTATTGGTTCGTTTGCTTGCTTTGTTCAGTTTTCAAAGGTCTAATCTGTCGCATCAGCAACTTTTACATCGTAACTTATATTGTTATGATTGTCAATCATTTTTTTAATTATCAAACAAATGAATTGCTCGGTTACTTGTAACAACTTAAGTATCATAACATGTCATATTTACTAAATCAAGTAAATAAGCGAACTTTTTTAAATCTGTTCGCTTATTTTTGTCAAACCACTACTAAATAATGTATATGCAGTTTGATACGTAGCACTCAATTTGTGATTCACTGGATGAATTTCTGGCAATTCGACTTGCTCGACACTTCGATTTGCTAACAAATAAGCACCAAATGTCGGTTCATTTTGTTCTGAATAACAAATCGGTGTCTGAAAAATCGCTGCACTGATCTCAAGTAAAGCTGGCTGTTGAAAAAAGCCACCCGAAACTGACAATAATGGTGTTTCATGAATCAACAGTTGTTTAATGAAATTTAAATTGAACAGCACACCTTCAATCGCTGCACGGATCAGATCCGTACGCTCATGTTCCCAACGAATCCCTTGGTACGCAGCTGTAATATCGCCACTCCAAAGCGGAGCACGCTCGCCAAATAGATATGGATAAAATAAAACGCCTTTAGCACCTGGTGTTGTTTGTGCCAAAACTTCAGGTAGTTGGGCATACAATTGTTCTTTAGAATCATAAAACACTTTGCCGATCCATTCCAACACTTTTCCGCCATTGTTTGTTGGGCCACCAATGACCCACTGATCTTTGGTTAAATAATAGCAAAAGAAACGTCCTAATGGATCCAGTGTACGCTTTGTCGTTAGTACACGAACAGCACCACTTGTTCCTAAGGTGATACTTACATTACTTTTTGTGCTTATTTTTCCCGCAAGACTAGCCAAACATCCATCTGAAGCACCGATCATAATTGTAAATTTATGACCGATTTTTTCTTCAATAGTAGGAAGTGGCGTAAATTGTGTCGTCGTATCTGCTAATTCAGGCAATTGTGTTTGATCTAAATCCAGATAAGACAAAATATCACAGTCCCAACAAAACAACTCACTATTCATTAATCCACTAGCCGATGCATTTGAATAATCTGTTACCCATTGGCCAGTCAACCAGTCCATGAGATACGCTTTCAAATCCCCCCAGTAATGGATCGATTCATACCAATTTTCTTTTTCGCTTTTAAATGAAGCGAGTTTACAAAAAGGAGACATCGGGTGGATCGGTGTTCCCGTTTTTTGATAACACGTTTTTGCAAATTCAGTTTGTTTTAACTCCTTTGCAGTAACGCTAGCTTGTTGATCCGACCAAATGTACATTCTCAGCGGATCTGTTTGTAAAGGAATCAACGTATGCATCGGCGTACTTAAAATTATTTGTTCAAATGTAACTGGTTGTTGCTTACTTTTCATCAGCCCTCGTAAAATAATCGCCTTGATCTCTTCTGGATGTTGATAGGCAACTCCGTGCTCTTCAAAATGAGTCTCCACTGCTTCTTGATAGGTAAATGTCACGCACTCTTGATCATAAAGTGCCATTTTTACTGCAGTCGTTCCGATATCGATCGTAAAGTACATATTGATTAGATCCCTACTTTCTAGGCTAAATAATTTGTTAGTATCAGTATAACAAAGCTTACTTATTTTTTTCTTATTTTCTCACAAACTCTTCATCGGAAAAAGAACGTTTTTTAAAAATTTAACGAACCTCCTAAAGAAACCGTTAACATTAAGCTTAAAAAGTAGTTAAATAACAAAATGAATATATTACGGTGAAAAAATATTCATCAAAAACCAAGTATTATTATGAATAATAAAGGATTTTATCATATTGAAGTCAAATTAGCATTTATGATCCTAAAAAAATTGACTACAATTCATTATGTTCGTAAAATAGCCCTTGTGTGAAAATTTAAAGGAGGGATAATTTTTGAATTATTCTAGAGAAGAAATGGTCAAAAGTGTACCATCAACTGGTTTCTTTGGCCACCCTCGCGGACTTGGTGTATTGTTTTTCATTGAGTTTTGGGAAAGATTTAGTTACTATGGCATGCGTGCCATCTTGCTATATTTCATGTATGACTCTGTTGCTAATGGTGGATTAGGTTTAGCTGAAACGACAGCTCAATCAATTATGTCTTTGTATGGTGCGTTGATCTTTATGACGTGTATTATTGGTGGTTGGTTAGCTGACCGAGTATTTGGTTCACGGACGACTTTATTTTATGGTGCTGTGTTGATCATGTTAGGACATATCTTTTTAGCACTGCCTTTTGGCGGTGTAGTCACGTTTTTAGCTTCGATGTTGTTTATCATTATTGGTACTGGAATGCTAAAACCAAACATTTCAAACGTTGTTGGTGGTCTATATGACAAAAATGACACCCGGATGGATAATGGATTTGTTATTTTCTATATGTCTGTCAACATGGGCGCATTTATTTCTCCATTGATCGTTGGGAACTTGCAAACTTCATTTGGTTACCATGCTGGATTTAGCGCGGCTGCTTTTGGAATGTTCTTGGCATTGATTTTTTATGTGATCTTCAACAAAAAAAATCTTGGCCTAGTCGGAAAGGATATTCCAAATCCCTTAGAAGCTGCTGAAAAAATGCGGTTTAAAAAGAACTTATTGATTGTCTTGGCAATTGTTGTGATTCTTTTAGTCATTGGCTATTTCACCAATCTATTGACGTTTAATGTTTTTTCACTAGTCGTAACTGGTTTAGGAATTTTCTTACCTTTTATCTATTTCTTATCAATGTATAGTAGTAAAAAAACGACCACTGTCGAAAAATCACGTTTACTGTCTTACATCCCGCTATTTTTATCGGCAGTGATGTTTTGGGCGATTCAAGAACAAGGCTCTTCGATTTTAGGTGCCTTTATCGATAAGAATACGCAACGTGATCTAAATCCATTATTAAATATCGACTATACGATTCCGGCAGCCTTTTTCCAATCGATCAATCCATTATTGATCGTCTTATTTGCCCCAATCATTTCATGGTTCTGGCAAAAACTCGGAAATCGCGCACCTGCCACACCGATTAAATTTGCCTTAGGGCTCTTTTTAGCTGGAATTTCTTTCTTGATGATGGTCATTCCAACTATGGGAATGGGAAGCGAAACGTTGATCAATCCACTATGGATCGTCTTCTCTTTTGCGATCTGTGTGATTGGTGAATTATGCCTTTCACCTGTTGGATCAAGTGTTTCTGTAAAGCTTGCTCCAAAAGCATTTGAATCACAAATGATGTCACTTTGGTTGTTATCTTCTGCTACAGCGCAAGGTGTAAACGCACAACTTGTTCGTTTATATGGAATTATGTCTAAATCGACTTACTTTGGTTTTCTAGGTGCAATTGCGATCGCACTTGCCGTGATCGTCTTTGTGTTAACACCTTGGATGTCGAAAAAAATGCAAGGAATCAAATAAAATAAGAAGTGTGACAAATGTCTGTCACATTTTCTAAAAACTGAATAAACGATGCTCTAGAAATAGCTCCTTCAAAAATAAGCCGCCTCATTACCGAAATAGATACATCTATTATCGGAATAAGGCGGCTTATTTTTCTGATCTGTTCACTTTTGTCACAGCCTCTTTTTAATTTAAGGCTTGAATCAGATCAGAAATCAAATCTTCAGCGTATTCGATACCTACAGACAAGCGTAATAAATCTGGTGTTAGTCCGTAAGATTCCCGTTCTGCCTTTGGGATATCCGCGTGTGTTTGCGTTGTTGGATAGGTAATCAGACTTTCAACACCTCCTAAACTTTCCGCAAAAGAAATCAAGCTCAGTTTAGCTAAAAAGTCTTTGATCATTTCAGCCGATTGCAATTTGATACTGATCATCGCCCCTTGCCCGGCATAATAGACCGCTTTGATTTTAGATTGCTCTTTTAAAGCGGCGACGATTTTTTTCGCATTCTCTTCTTGTTGGTTAAATCGTAACGGCAATGTTTTTAAACTGCGAATAAACAACCAACAATCAAAATTACTTAAAGAAGG
The DNA here is from genome assembly GCF_913775425.1 of uncultured Enterococcus sp. Classification (GTDB taxonomy): domain Bacteria; phylum Bacillota; class Bacilli; order Lactobacillales; family Enterococcaceae; genus Enterococcus_G. Next base: position 3,106 of record NZ_CAJYIS010000006.1, on the reverse strand, counting down.
GCCAATCGTATTCGCTAAGTAAACCAAGCGCGCATCTAGTTCAGGATGTTTACTCACGATTACACCTGCTAAGATATCATTGTGTCCAGTAAGATACTTGGTTCCTGAATGCACGACGATATCCGCACCTTCTAATAACGGACGTTGACGCAGTGGGGTCAAAAAGGTATTGTCGACGATCAAATACGCATCATGCGCTTTGGCTAAGCGACTTACCTCCTCAATCGAGGTTTCATTCATCAACGGATTGGTCGGCGTTTCTAAAAAGATTGCCGTCACCTTTTCAGTTAGCGTTTCCTCAAGTTCAGTTACACTATCAAAATAATGAAAGGTTGCGCGTTTACGTGCAGCTAATTCATTAAAGAATCGATAACTACCACCATAAAGATCACGTGACACATAAAAGACAGCACCACTATCAAATAAATCAAAGACCAAAGCGATCGCACTCATTCCAGAACTCGTCACAACCGCTTGATTTCCACCTTCTAACGCTGCGAGTCCTTCTTCTAGAATATCGCGTGTTGGATTTTTTGTACGGGTATAATCATATCCTGTACTTTGTCCTAAAGCTGGATGAGCAAATGTCGTTGATAAATAAATTGGTGCGCTAATGGCACCTGTTTGAGGATCTTTACGGTTACCTAATTGGGCTAAAATCGTTTCTACGTGTTGTGTCATATGTTTGCCTCCTTATCGATTGCATGGATTAGTTGAGTAACCGCTTTTTGGATGATCTCAGGTTTTGTCGCTAAATTGATGCGAATATACGTGGCGTAGTCTTTTGAAAACCATTCCCCAAAATCGATTGCTAATTTTGCCTTGTCTTGAACGAGCGTTTTCACTTCCCCATGTAACACTTTTGCAAGATCGATCCATAGTAGATACGTTCCTTCTAAAGGAGCGATCTCAATATCCGGATAAGAGGCACGTAACGTTTGACGGATATACTGCTCATTGATTTTTACAACACTTAAAAAGCTAGCCAACCATTCATCGCTTTTAGCATAAGCTGTTTTTGCTGCAACTTGCCCTAACACGCTTAATTCCGTTTGGCGATGGACCTTAGACCAGTCGAAAAAGCGTTGGCGTACATCTTCATCTATAATCCAGATGTGTGAATTTAATAATCCAGCAAAATTGAATGTTTTAGAGGGTGCATTGCACACAGCAAGTTGTGTAAATCCAATTTCTTTAGCAATCGTTAAAGCAGATACAAAAGGTCGATCGATTAAAACAAGATCAGAATGGATCTCATCAGCAATCAAGAACACACCGTATTGTTCGCATAGACTCATGACACGTGTCACTTCGTCTTTGGTCCACACACGACCTACTGGATTATGTGGTGAACAAAAAATAAACAATTTGATTTCTTGATTGGCAAAAATCGATTCCAATTGTTCAAAATCAATCGTATAGTGTTCCGCTTCATTTTTTAACGGTGCCTCGATCAGTTGACGTTTTTGATCATTGATCGCATTGTAAAACGGATAGTACACTGGTGGTTGGATCAATACGGCATCTTCTTCTTGCGTAAAACAGGCAATTAGATCATATAACGACTGTACGACGCCAGTCGAAAAGGTCAGCCATTTTGCTTCTACTTGTGTTTTTTCGTGACGGTCTAACCATCCTTGATAGGCAGCAACATAGTCTTTTGGTGTCGTTGAGTAGCCAAAAATTCCATGTTCGATCCGTTCGACTAATGCCTGCTTGATTTGTGAATCTGTAGAAAAATCAGAGTCTGCAACCCATAACGGCAAAAGATCTTTATCTCCAAAACGCTCTACAAGCGCATCCCATTTTAGTGAATCACTGTTTTGACGTTCTTGATAATACGTTTCAATAAATGTTTGACTGTCCATATTACTTCCTCCTAGTTTTCTGTTAAAATACATTCGACTTGTCCGATTTTTGTTTCATCATATGGTGTGCGTTGGTACGTGTCATGAATCCAGTTTAAAAAGAACAATGAGGCATGTGACTGCCACGTATTGACGATACCTTTTTGCGGATCGTTTTGTATGTAATAGTTTTCTGGTAATACTGCCTGTCCTTGTAATCGATCGCGTTGATATTCTTGGTCTAATGTCTTGGTTTCATATTCTAAATGTCCCAATAAAAATAGATTCTTTCCATTTGGTGAAGCAATGATTGCAGGACCAGTTTGTTGGTTTTGAGCCAAAACGAGCAACTCGCTCGCCATCAGTGCGTCTTCATCGATTCCGGTAAAGCGTGAATGTGGACAATAAAATTCCTCTGAAAATCCACGTAATACCGGGTGTGTGTGTTGTACTTTTTGAGCAAAGACGCCAAGTAATTTTTCAGTATAGCGTCTTTTTGGGATGCCATAATGCTGATACAATGCTGCTTGCGCTCCCCAACAGATATGCAAAACGGAAGTACAATGCGTTTGGCTCCACTCTAAAATGTCACATAATTCTTCCCAATAATCGATTTCTTCAAAAGGTTTTTGCTCGATCGGTGCTCCAGTGATGATCAACCCATCAAGATTTTCGGCTTTCATTTCCTCGGTTGTCGCGTAAAATTTCGTCAAATGATCTTGGCTCGTATGTTTACTGACATGATTGGTCATGCGGAGTAAGCGTACGTCGATCTGTAAAGGACTCATCGACAATAAGCGTAATAATTGGGTTTCTGTTTGAATCTTATCAGGCATCAAATTGATGATCCCGATTTTTAATGGTCGAATATCTTGGTGTTGCGCTTGTTGATCTTTGATAGCATAGATCGTTTCTTCTTTTAAGATTTTAGCTGCTGGTAATTCTTTAGCGATGATGATTGGCACACATGTCGCTCCTTTCTAGAATAAAAAAAGCCCCTTTACCGAGTAACTCGATAAAGGGACGAAAATTCGTGGTACCACCCTAATTTGCACAAATTGCGTGCCTCATTGGTCATGCGAAAGTAACGGTCGCATCCGTTTATTTAGCGTCAACCAAATAAAAACTCCAAGTTCATCTTCATCAATGGTTCCCGTCTCCTTTTTCAGCTACCGGAGTCTCTGTCTCGCGTTGCATTGATTACTCTTCTCTTCTACGTTTTTTCTCATATGAATTTCATTTTATTATAATGGTTTTAC
>NZ_CAJYIS010000005.1 GCF_913775425.1 uncultured Enterococcus sp. | reverse complement strand
TCGACTTGCATGTATTAGGCACGCCGCCAGCGTTCGTCCTGAGCCAGGATCAAACTCTCATAAAAAAATTTGAAACGATCTAAGATCGTTAAGCTCTTAATTGACTTCGCTCGCATTACTGCTTGCTATTTTGTTTTGCTTCTATCTAAATAGAAACACCTTACACTATTGGTTCGTTTGCTTGCTTTGTTCAGTTTTCAAAGGTCTAATCTGTCGCCTCAGCAACTTCTTAATGATAACTCATTAAGTTTCGAATGTCAATCTTTTTTTTAAAAAAGTTTTTTATTTCGAACTACGTTTCTGATTTAACAACTTCTATATCTTACTACGTCTTTTGTTATTTGTCAAACGTTTTTTTATTTTTAAATCAACGTTTTCGAATCAAATATCTTTTCGACTTTGTTATAATATCATGTTGTTTTTTTAAAGTCAACTCTTTTGTTTAAAAATTTTTTATTAATTAAACGACAAAGAATTGTTTTAACGACAAGAAATAATATAACAAGTAATCAACAAAAATGCAAGTGCTTTTTATTGATTTCTAAAAAAAAATAGAGCCTATGGAAAAATATCCATACGCTCTATATATTTTTTTCGATTGGCAATTGAATTCTAAAAATAGTACCTTGATGTAAAATACTTTCTACCCGAATCGTTCCTTTATAATTTTCAATCAATTTTTGAGAAATCGCTAAACCTAGACCATTACCGCCCTTCGTACGCGCTCTAGCTTTGTCTACACGATAAAAACGATTAAAGATTTTTGCTTTATCTTCTTCAGAAATCCCTTCACCAAAATCTTGGATGGCGATTTCTAGCATCTTTTGACTAGAAGATACCGTAACGTGAACTTCCTTACGATCTGTCGAATACTTCACTGCATTGTCCATAATGATTACTAAAATTTGCTCAAAATGATTGCGATAAATGCGTACTGTTTTTTCTTCAGCTAGATCATCATCTAGCGTAAACAAAAACTCTGGATAAAGCATTTTAAAATTATTGAATACCTGATGAACCACTTCTTTGGCCTTTGAACTTTCATTTGCGTAGTGCACATCCACTTGCTCAGCTCGAGACAAGTCTAGCATTTCTTGAACAAGCACTTTCATACGACTGATTTCTTGCATACTAGCAGATAAAGACTCTTCTAATACTTCAGGATCATTTTTCCCCCAACGATCTAACAAGCGCAAGTGTCCTTCGATTACTGCCACTGGTGTCCGTAATTCATGAGAGACATCTTCGACAAATTGTTCTTGCTGTTCAATATATGAACGCATTCGATCGAGCATTTCATTAAAAATCTCAGCAACGTCTGCTAGTTCATCACTTGTCTGTAAAGCAGGCATATGGATATCTGATTGTGGATCTTTTCGGATCTCTTCCATAGTATCGCGTAATACTTTTAATGGTTTTAAAAAATAAGCAGACAGCAAATATCCTAAAAAACTACTCAATACAAATGAAATAATTTCTAAAATCAACAAAGTGATCAATAAGCGTTGTTTGATTTCATCTAGCGAGGTCAGTTCATAAAACGTTTGTACGTATCCAATTGTTTCCCTCGTATCTTTTGATTGGATCGGTTTGATCGTAATAAATCCTGTTTTTCCCTTGATATTCATGATCGTCGGCTTTTTCAATTTCGTTTGCTCTAGAGACAAATCTTCTTTTTGTGTTTTAAAAACAAGTTCTTCATCTAGATTATAGACGTATAGACTAACTTCTGGTTGCCCTAAATCTGAAATAAACGGATCAATATCCATCAAAATCCCTTCAATAGTAGATGTTCGATCATAGATACTGTTCTCACCATTGTTACTATTGGTTAAATTACGATACGTTTCGACTAAGTTTAGCGTGCGATCAGCGTTAGCTAATCTAGAGACAGCTTCATTTGTTGTCTGTTCCGCATTTTTACGTTCTTTATCTACAAATAGATTAATAGAAGATTTATACGTGATCACTGCAAAGACTGTAAATACGACAAATATAAATAAAGAACTGGCTAAGGCCCACTTTATCGTTAAAGAGAGCCCCTTCAGTCCTTTTACTTGTTTACTTTTTTTCATCAAGAACGCATCACATACCCCGTACCACGAACAGTCTGAATATAACTTTCTTCGCCTGGCACGTCAATTTTGTTTCGCAAGTAACGGATATAGACATCGACTACATTCGTTTCAACTTCTGTTTCATAACCCCAAACTTTGTTTAACAACACATCTCTGGCTAAGACCACATTCACACTTTCCATTAACGTCAATAACAATTCGTATTCACGTTTAGTCAATTCGATCACTTCAGATCCTCGACGAACCACGCGATTTTCTTTTTCAATGACTAAATCGCGGTAAGTAATGGTTGTTTGTTTTGAAATATTTTTATCGCTTTCGATATCGATTCGACGTAATAAAGCCCGTAAGCGTGCAAGTAATTCTTCGATCGCAAAAGGTTTTACGATATAATCATCTGCTCCATGGTCTAGTCCTGAAACACGATCAATTACTGAGTCGCGTGCTGTCATCATAATAATCGGTGTGTTTTTCACTTGGCGAATGCGACGACAAACTTCTAATCCATTTAATTCCGGCAACATCAAGTCTAATAAAATCGCATCCCACTCGTTATTTAAGGCAGCGTCTAGTCCTGTACGTCCGTTATAATGAACATCTGTAGTATAACCTTCATGTTTTAATTCTAATTCGACAAAGCGAGCTAGGTTTTTTTCATCTTCTATAATTAAAATATTGCTCATCTATTCAATTTTTCCCTTCTATTCAAATACATCGGCTTTTAAGGTAACAGTTCGATTTTAACATGAACACGACAATAAAAAAAGAGATTGACCCTAAACTTTTTGTCTAGGGCCAACTCTGAACAACTGATTATTCTTCTGTATACCAAGAATAGTGGAAGATTCCTTCACGGTCTGTACGTTCGTAAGTGTGTGCACCGAAATAATCTCGTTGTGCTTGGATTAAGTTTGCAGGTAAACGCTCTGAGCGATATGAATCAAAGTAAGCAATAGCAGATGAGAATGTTGGTACTGGAACTCCTGCTTGAACGGCAAGAGCAACCACGTCACGAACTGCTTGTTGATATTTTGTAGTGATATCTTTAAAGTAATCATCTAGCAATAAGTTTTCGATATCAGGATTTGTTTCATATGCATCCGTAATTTTTTGCAAGAATTGAGCACGAATGATACATCCAGCACGCCATATTTTAGCGATTTCACCAAATGGTAAATCCCAATCGTATTCTTTTGACGCTTTACGTAATTGAGCAAATCCTTGCGCATAGCTCATGATTTTGCTGAAGTACAATGCTTCGCGGATTTTTTCAACCAATTCTTGTTTGTCGCCGTCAAATTTCATTTCAGGTTTAGCTAAGACTTTACTTGCTTGAACACGTTCGTCTTTGTAAGCTGAAATGTAGCGAGCAAATACGGATTCTGTAATCAATGGTAATGGTACACCTAAATCTAATGCACTTTGGCTTGTCCATTTACCAGTTCCTTTATTACCAGCAGCATCTAAAATCACATCTACAATTGGTTTTCCTGTTCCTAAATCGTCTTTACGCGTCAAAATATCAGCTGTAATTTCGATTAAGAAACTGTCCAATTCGCTTGTATTCCATTCTTTGAAGATGTCTGCCATTTCGTCTACAGAAAGGCCTAATAAGTTTTGCATTAAGTCATAAGATTCAGCGATTAATTGCATATCTCCATATTCGATTCCATTGTGTACCATTTTAACATAGTGCCCTGCACCATTTGGTCCAATATAAGTGACACAAGATTCTCCGTCTTCTGCTTTAGCTGCAATCTCATTTAAGATCGGCGCAACCAATTCATACGCTTCTTTTTGTCCACCAGGCATGATTGAAGGGCCTTTTAGCGCACCTTCTTCTCCACCAGAAACACCTGCACCAATAAAGTTGATGCCAGAATCTGCTAAAGCTTCGCTACGACGAATCGTATCTTTGAAGAATGTATTTCCGCCGTCGATCAAAATGTCCCCTTTATCTAAATGAGGCAATAAAGATTGGATCGTTGCATCCGTTCCTTTACCTGCTTGAACCATCATTACAATACGACGTGGTTTTTCAATCGATTGTACAAATTCTTCTACTGTATAAGTAGCTTTTAAATTCTTTTCTGGATGTTCTGCTACAACCTCTTCTGTTTTTGAACCTGTGCGGTTGTATAACGCAACAGAATAGCCACGGCTTTCAATATTCAAAGCCAGGTTTTTACCCATTACAGCCATTCCGACAACGCCGATTTGTTGTTTCGTCATGTACATTCCTCCTAATTACAATCAATACAAATTTCTCTTTTATTATAACGTAAAATCTTTATTAAAGAAACTATCGTAGTCGCAATCTTTTGAAAACAAAAAAATAAACCCAAGGCTCCATGGTTAGCCTTGGGTTTGAGAATCATTTTCTCTAAAAAATGACTTATGCTTCTTTTGAAGCTACATCTTTACCATCGTAGTGTCCGCAATTTGAACATACGTGATGGCTTTTCTTCATTTCACCACAGTTTGCACATTCGTTTAAACCGTTGATTGTTAATTTGTAGTGTGTACGGCGTTTAGCCTTTTTTGCTTTTGAAGTTCTTCTAGCTGGTACTGCCATGTCTTACACCTCCTTGTAATGAGAAGCAATAATAAATTATTGCGATTTATTCCAATCTTACTCGTTATCTTCTTTAAACAAATCCGATAATTTCGCAAGACGAGGATCTACTTTTGTTTCTTGCTCTTGTTCCATTTCCTCTTGATATTGCTCTTGCGATAGCACTGTCCATCCTTGACCAGATGGCAGTTCTTTTCCTTTTTGTTCTTCCTCTGTTAAGATTTGTAACGGAATTGAAAGTACAATATTGTCAGCTACAGATTCATCCAGATCGATTGTTTGCGTTTCGATGAGTAAAACATCGTGCGCTTCAACTTCATCCGATCGTTTCTGAAACTGCTCCGGTGTCATAAACAGTTCATCGACTGAAAACGACAATGGGTAGCGAACAAGTTCAAGTGAGCGGGTTGATGGAATGTCCAAAATAGTCTCCAATTTATAATGTAAAATATAGGAATCTTCACTGGGTGCAATGAATCCTACTACACGAACTGGATCAGCATTTTGAATCATCGAATCTTTTTTCCGCAATAGTTCCACTATGTCCAACGTTTCATCAAACTCTAGTGGTGTACCACGATATTTAGATAATTCTTGTAATGACCATTTCATTTTTTCCACCTCTTAAGCAACAAAGGTTATTATACAGGGCTTAAATTGGTTTGTCAATGTATTTTTCTTGACACCTTTTTTTCTTCTTTGTCACTGTATTTTTACCAAAGAAAAAGATTGCATACGATTAAACGTAAGCAATCTTTTGTCCTCAGCGATTAGATAGCAGTTGTTTCTCCACGGTAAACAATTCCACGACGAGAATCTACAGTTACTAACTCTCCATCTACGATTGTTGTAGTTGCATCTTTAGCACCTACGATTACAGGAAGATCTTTTGCGATCCCTACAACAGCTGCGTGAGAAGTTAAACCACCATCTTCTACAACTAATGCAGCAGCTTTTTCGATTGCTGGCATGTATTCTTTATCTGTAGTTGGTACTACTAATACCATACCATCTTGCGCTTTTGCAATTGCTTCAGCAGCAGTTGAAGCTACAACAGCATTTGCGATTACAGAGCGTTCGCCCACACCTTGTGCTTCGATCAATTTAGAACCAATCATTTGGATTTTCATTACGTTTGTTGTTCCACGTTCACCAACTGGTACACCAGCAGTGATCAAGATCAAATCGCCTTCTTTAGCAAAACCTAATTCAACAGCTTTTTTCGTAGCTAATTCAAACATTTCATCTGTTGTACTTGGTTTTTCTGTTACAGTTGGGAATACGCCCCAGTTTAACATCAAACCACGTTTTGTACGTTCGTCAAATGTCACTGCTAAGATATCTGCATCTGGACGGTATTTTGAAATCATTTTTGCAGTATGACCAGATTCAGTCGCTGCTACGATACATTTAACATTTAAGTTTTTCGCTGCACGAGCAACAGATAACCCAATTGTTTCAGTAACGTCTGTTTTATCAAATTGATTGATTTGGAATGAACCTAAGCGATTTAATGCTTTTTCTGCTTCACGGTCAATACGAGCCATTGTTTCAACAGCTTCAATTGGGTATTCACCATTTGCTGATTCACCAGATAACATTGTTGCATCTGTTCCATCAAATACAGCATTGGCAACGTCTGATGCTTCTGCACGTGTAGGACGTGGGTTGTGTTGCATAGACTCTAACATTTGAGTCGCTGTGATTACTGATTTACCAGCAGCGTTACATTTTTTGATGATATCTTTTTGAACCATTGGAACTAATTCAGCTGGGATCTCAACACCCATATCTCCACGGGCAACCATGATACCGTCAGAAACTTTTAAGATTTCGTCGATATTGTCGATACCTTCTTGAGATTCAATTTTAGAGAAGATTTGAACATGTGTCATGTCTTTTTCTTCTAAGATTTCACGGATTTCTAATACGTCTTGTGCTTTACGAACAAAACTTGCTGCGATAAAGTCGATATCGTTGTCACAACCAAAACGAATATCTTCTGCATCTTTTTCAGTGATCCCTGGTAAGCTGATTGATACGCCTGGCGCATTAACCCCTTTACGAGAACCTAACAGACCAGCATTTTTAACAACCGTTACTAATTCACGATTTGCTTCATCTTTTTCAGTAATTTCCATATCGATTAAACCATCATCGAATAATACATGTCCACCAACGTGAACGTCGTCGAATAGCCCTGGATAAGTTACTGCGATTTTTTCTTTGTTTCCTTCTAAGGAAGCATCCATTGAAATGCGTACAACATCGCCAATTGCAAATGCAATTTTGCCGTTTTCTGTTCCTTGAACTGTCGTTCTGATTTCTGCACCTTTTGTATCTAATAAGATGGCAACATCTTTACCAGTTGCTTTCACAGCGTCACGAACTAAAGTCATACGATCTAGTTGTTCTTGATGATCTCCGTGAGAGAAATTGAAACGGAAAACATTTGCTCCTGATTCAATTAATTTAGAGATGATCTCTAGTGTATTACTTGCTGGTCCTAATGTACTAACAATTTTTGTTTTTTTCATTGCAAGATTTGCTCCTCTTCATTGTTTATTAAAATTGGCATTTATGCCACTTTTAGCTAAGTTAAGATTAAACCGATAATTCACGGTTTAATTGGTAAAGTGAAAGATCTGGTTTGTGTTTGTTATTTTCTAGCGTATCGATGATATCGGCTGCAACAACTTTATTGTCTAACATCCCGACACATAGGCCGCCTTTGCCTTCTTTTAGTAAATCGACAGCATAGCCACCAAATTTACTTGCCAAAACGCGGTCACGCGCGCTAGGTGAACCACCACGTACGATATGTCCTAAAATCGACACACGCGTATGGAAATCCCCATATTTTGATAGTTCTTCAGCAAATTCGTTTCCACCCATTACACCTTCGGCTAATACGATCAAGCAATGTTTCTTCCCACGATCGCGTCCTTCTTGAATACGTCGAGCAACTTCTTTCATATCGAATTCGTGTTCAGGAATAATAATTTCATCTGCTCCACCAGCAACACCTGCCCAAAGCGCAATATCACCAGCTCCACGTCCCATTACTTCAATTACAAATGTACGAACATGAGAAGTCGCTGTATCGCGAATACGGTCTAATGCATCTAATACTGTATTGATTGCTGTATCAAATCCAATCGTAAAATCAGTTCCTGGAATATCATTATCAATCGTTCCTGGAATTCCTACAGCTGGAAAGCCACGTTTTGTCAGCGCCATTGCACCATGGTATGACCCATCGCCACCAATGACAACCAATCCTTCGATTCCAAATTTTTTCAATTGCTCGATCCCTTTTAATTGACCTTCTTCAGTCGCAAATTCAGGATAACGTGCAGAGTATAAGAATGTTCCACCACGTTGGATTTTATCCCCAACATCTGGAATATCTAAGCGGCGGATATCTCCGGCTACTAGTCCTGCATATCCATAATTGATTCCATAAACTTCAATTCCTTCGTAAATCGCTTTACGAGTCACTGCGCGAATTGCCGCATTCATCCCTGGTGCATCTCCACCACTGGTTAAGATTCCGATGCGTTTCATCTACGTATTCACCTCATTAGTTTATTTGGTTAGATTCTCAATTCTTTTGCTTTAACCACAAACAGTATTCTACCATTTTTCTCTTTGAATGTCTTGAAATAACATGAAAAAAGTCAAATAATGCGCTTTAATTTGAAAAACTAATTGAAAACAACATTTTCATTTCCTATCAACTCTTGAATTTGTTCAAGTGCTTTTGGTGTTGGATCGATCCAAAATCGTTCTTCTAACATTTTTTGTTGTTTTTGTGCTTCATAATACATGATTACGGGTGTTGTTCCATGAAATCGTTCCAATAAATCAGCTAACTCTTTTAAACGTTTTGGTGTATTCAAAGGTGCTGTGATGCGTAAAAAGCAAGTTGCTTGTTTCAATGTAGCCAGTAACTCATCTGCACGCTCGATTTTTCTAGCGATTAATTGAAGTTGTTGATTAAACGAACTGCGCTCGATTTTGCCTTCGATCAAATAAGCTTGCTCCATTTCTAGTAGTCCACGTTTTGTACGGTACAATTCCGGAAATACGGTTACAGAAAGTTCTCCTGTCTGATCCATAATCTCTAAAAAGACCATCTTTTCTCCTTTTTTCGTGCGGATCTCACGACTTGTGGTTAAGTGTCCTAATACTTTAACTTGTTGGTTAACTACAACCTCACTGATCGCTGTCGCTTGAAATGTTTTGAGTAAACTCTGATAACGATCTAACGGATGCCCTGTCACGAAAAAGCCTAAATATTCTTCTTCAAATGCCAAACGTTCTTCTTTAGTATAATCTGGAACTTCTGCACCTTTTAAGGGCATCATTTGAAGCAACTCAAGACTGCCCGCACTAAATTCTAAATTTTGTAAACGGCCAGAAAGCTCTTCTACTGCTTGACGACAATTGCCAACTAGTGTATCAAAGGCTCCAATCTGTAGTAATGGACGCAACGTCTCTTCTTTTAAAAAACGGGCATGATCTTTTTGCATCCGTAATAAAAATTCATCAAATGAACGAAAATGACCATTAGCTTGGCGTTCGTCAATGATTGCTTGTACAAAATCACGTCGCATCCCTTTAACACTAGACAAGCCAAAACGAATCCCATTTGGTTTGACTAGTTGAAAGCTTGCAAAACTCGTATTAATCATCGGTTTTTCTAACTCTACACGATAACGTTTGGCTTCATTAGCGTAGTCACGGATTTTTTTAGGCTGATGCTGTGCTGTTTGCATTAATGCTTTAAAAAAAGCAGCTGGATAATGTACTTTCAAGTAAGCCATTTGATACCCAATGATCGAATAGGCAAAGGCATGGGAACGGTTAAATCCGTAATCTGCAAAGCGTTCGATATATTCATATACTACCGCAGCCGTTTGACTTGAAACGCCATTTTCTTTTGCTCCTTGATAAAAATGCGTACGTTCCATCTCTAAAATATCGCGTTTTTTCTTTCCGATCGCACGTCGTAATAAATCGGCTTGACCTAATGTATATCCAGCTAATTTCGACGCCACTTGCATAATTTGTTCTTGATAGACCATGACACCATAGGTCGGGCGCAAGATCGTTTCCAATTTATCATCTGGATACGTGATCGTTTCTTGCCCTTTCTTACGTGCGATAAACGTATCGATCATTTGCATAGGTCCTGGGCGATATAGCGCATTGACGGCCGCTAGATCCTCTAGAGTTTCAGGACCGAGTTTTTTCAACACTTGCTTGATCCCGCTTGATTCAAACTGAAAGATCCCTGAAGTTTCTCCTGATTGAAACAAAGCATAAGTATCATCGTCATCTAAAGGGATTTGTGCTTGTGTCAATGCGTTTCCTGTGAGATATTCGATGCCTCGCAAGGTTTCATCAATGATCGATAAGTTACGTAATCCTAAAAAATCCATCTTCAATAAGCCAACTGCTTCCACTGCATACATCGTCCATTGCGTTAAATAGATCCCATTATTTCCCGATTGCAATGGCACGATCTCCCATAATTTTTGATCGCTAATCACCACACCAGCCGCATGTGTCGAAACATGACGGGGTAAGCCTTCGATGGAACGTGCGATCTGGTAAATCAGTTGGTTACGTTCACTCATCTCAACTAACTCACGAAATGTTTTCGATTCTTGATACCCTTGTTCAAGCGTGATTTTCAACCGATTCGGTAAAGCATTTGACCAACGATTGGCTTCGCTTTGTGATAAACCAAATACACGGCCAACATCACGTAATGCCATCTTCGCCGCCATCGTGCCAAACGTCGCGATTTGCGCTACATAATCGGCTCCGTAAGTTTTTTGTACATACTCTAGTACTTCTTCACGATGGTTGTCTGGAATATCTAAATCAATATCCGGCATAGAATAACGTTCTGGATTTAAAAAACGTTCGAATAGGAGATCGTAAACGATTGGATCGACTTCGGTAATCCGAAGCAGATAAGCTACAAGTGATCCCGCTGCTGAACCCCTTCCTGCGCCAGTCACTATTTTTTGTCGGTGCGCAAAATCCATAACGTCCCATACGATCAAAAAATAATCATCAAATCCCATGCTATGGATCACATCTAACTCATAATCGAGTCGCTCTTGATAGACGGATTGATGTTCTAGTTTCCGAAAGGCTAGACCTTTGATACACAGACTTTTTAGATAGTCAGCAGCCGTCTGTTCCTTTAATGGATACTTTGGTAAATAGGTTTGATGCAGCGGAATCGATACCGCCTGTTTGCACAATAGTTGAAAATTGGTGATTGCTTCGGGTAAAAATGCAAATCGTTCTTCACACACATCTGGTGCAACTAACCCTGTGCTTTTCACTGTTGTTTCTTCTGCGATGGTTTGGCTATCTAGTTTCTCTCCATGCGCAATAGCTTGCAATACACGGATCGTCAACGATTCATCTTGAGTGAGACTATGCAAGGGCTCAATCGCGACAGGTTTTAGATTTAACGCTTTTACACGTTCTAAAAACGGTGTATATCGTGGCTCTTGATGTTTTTGTTTGATTCCGATGAACAAACGCGAAGGATCAAACATTGGTCCAAATAAAATTTGATTTACATCTAGCTTTTGATCCAGACAATCAAACCACTCATTGTCTTCTTCCAAAATCACAGTCACATCAGCCAATGCCTCAGAAGCCGTCCACGATTGTTCGGTCATCGCTTGACTAGATAACTTCAATAATGCTTGATAACTGGCTTGATTTGTTGCAAACGCGTGAATAGAATATGTTTTTTGTGTCGCATTCGACATATAAGACAAACTGACGCCAAATACCGGTACAATGTCGACAGCATGACAAGCTTGTTGAAATTCAACAAAACCATGTACTGTCTCAATGTCACATAGCCCAAGGTGTGTGTAGCCTAAAGAATGGGCTTTTTCAACATACTCTTCAATACGGATCGTACTGGATAACAAGGAATAAGCAGAGCGTGTAATCAATGGAATATACATTGAGATCTCCCCTTTAATTTTCATTCTAGAATTCTTTACAACATTTTATTTTGTGGTACACTTAAAGCGAAAACCGTTCAAGAAAGAAGGAATCGCGATGCGTTACATTGTTACGTTGTTTTGGACTTTAGTCTTAGGCCAAGTCGTAGGTTATTTGGGAAGTTCATTAATGACTCAACCCTATGATTTTACTAGTTCTTTGTTCGTCTCTTTATTTGTCGCAGTAGTCATTATCTTGTTTGGTATACTAGGTACCGATAAAAAAGCCACTTCTTAAATAGAAAAAACCAGTTACTTTATTGTAACTGGTTTTTTTTATATTTCAATCTTTAATGGTAGCGAACACCTTTGCGGAAATTCAAAAAAGAAATGACGATATTCACCACAACAAAAGCGCTCGTTGCCCAAAATACTGCAGAATACCCAAAACTATACGCTACTGTCGATCCAACCATCGGACCTAGTACTTGACCAAAGTTACTAAACATTTGGTTATAGCTATAAATACGACTCACACCCTCAGCAGGAGTGATTTTACTAATCAATGTGTTTACTGAAGGCATCAACGCCCCTGTTGAAAACCCAAGTAAAAAGCGTAGCACACCTAATTGAAACGGATTTTGCACAAACCCCATCGGAATAAAACAAATCAATGAGAATAATAATCCTCCCATTAACACTTTATGATTGCCGATTCGATCTCCTAATCTTCCAAGTATCGGTGAAGAGATCATCGCTGAAACACCTGCGATCGAGACGATCACACCACTTGTAAACAAAACATTTTGCGGATCTTTACTCAATGAACGAATGTATAACGTTAAGATTGGACTAATACTCGTAATTCCTAATTGAATAATCAACGACGTTAAAAATAAACCAAATAACAAACGCACGTTTTTCATTTGACCTAAAATCTCGCGCATCGATAACATATCATGTTTTTCTACTGGTTCAAAGTCCTCTTTGACAGCAAAGATCGTTAATAACAACGTGATCAATAATACCGTACCTGTGATCAAAAATACATTGCGAATTCCAAATACTTCAGCTAATACTCCACCCATCAACGGACCAATCAAACTGCCCGCAATCGCACCGGTCGCTAGTGTCCCTAATGCCCAACCACTTTTTTCTTTTGGTGCTTGTGACGCGATCAAAGCCGTTGCATTTGGGATATATCCAGATAAAACTCCAGTGAAAAAACGCATCACGAGTAACCAATACACATTAGGAACAAAGGCTAAAGAGCCCATCGTCAATGTCATACCGGCTGCGGCACGGATCATCATCAATCTACGTCCTTTGCGATCTGCTAACGTTCCCCAAATCGGAGCTACGATCGCTGCGGCAAAAGCCGTAACCGAAATCGCCAATCCTGCAAACAATTCTACCTGACTTTTTTGAGCACCTAATTGCTCAACATATAAGGGAATAAAGGGCATCACTAAACTAAAACTAGCCCCTGTAAAGAAACAGCCAATCCATGAAATATATAAATTCCGCTTCCAGTCTACTCTCATACACAAACCTTCTTTCCCTACCACTATAGCCTATAATTACTAATAAAAACAACTCTAAAAAACTGAAAACCATTAATTTTATACATATAAAAAGCACTCGTATATCACGAGCGCTTTTTACTCTATAGAATAGCTAAAATAATAAAGTTTAGAATAAATAATGCATCGATTACCCAAATTACTGGTGAAACGTCTTTAATTTTCCCTTTGATCAGTTTTACAACTAAAAAGACGATAAACCCTGCTGCGATACCATACGAGATGCTATAACACAATCCCATGAAGATTGCGGCAAAAAAGGCAGGTAACGCTTCTTCTAAGTCTGACCAATTGATGTCTTTAAATGAAGCCAACATCATCACTCCAACTAAAATCAAAGCAGGAGCCGTTGCTTGATTGGGCACAATCGATACTAAAGGAGAAAAGAAACTACTGATGGCAAACAACACGGCTACCACAACTGAAGTTAACCCTGTGCGTCCGCCTGCACCGATACCTGCTGCGGATTCGACATAAGTCGTAGTATTTGATGTTCCGACTACTGCACCAATCGATGTAGCGATCGCATCAGCAAATAATGCACGATCCATCTTCGTATGCAGACCGTTCCCATCTTCTAAAGCTGCTTCATCTTGTTTTGAGAAGATTCCTGTACGACGACCAGTTCCAATAAAGGTTCCAATTGTATCAAACGTATCAGACAAACTAAATGCGATGATCGTCAAGATCACTTGGGGAATCCGTGCAGAATCATGGAATAAAGATTGCATTCCGTTTTCACCAAATGCTGCACCAAATGTTGTCCCTAACTCTTTAAATGAATTGCCTAGTGAATCAGCTTTCCAATTAACTGCGCTTAAATCAACTACACCCATTAGGATCCCAATAATCGTCGTCACAATGATCCCAATGATCACAGCACCACGTACATTCGCCACAACTAGTGCCATCATGATAAATAACCCAATCAATGCAAGCAAGATATCTGGATTGTTGAAATTTGCTAAAGCAGGTACGATCCCACCATTCATCGACACTGCGGCAACAGTTCCATCTACCACTGTGCCATCGGTAATCGTCGTGCCACTAGCAGAAAAGTTGATCAAGTTCGCATTCTTTAATCCAACGTACGCTACAAAGATTCCAATCCCTCCACCGATTGCATGTTGCAAACTTTCAGGAATCGAATGAATAATTAACTTACGAATCTTAGTGATCGTAATAAAAATGTTGATCAACCCACAAATAAAGACCATCGCAAGTGCTTCTTGCCATGAATACCCTAAGCCGATGACTACCGTGAACGTGAAAAAGGCGTTTAATCCCATACCCGGTGCTTGTGCATAAGGAACATTCGCAAATAGCCCCATGATCAAAGTCCCAATCATTGACGCAATCACTGTTGCTAAAAAGACTGCTTGAAATGGCATTCCTGTTTGTGATAATAATGACGGATTGACAAATAAAATATAACTCATTGCAAAAAAGGTCGTGACCCCAGCCATTATTTCAGTCGAAACTGTTGTTTGATTTTCTTTCAATTTAAAAAACTTTTCCATCTCTACACTCCTATATGCTGTTTTAAACACAAACATCTTATCTTTTTTCACCGCTTTTGTTCGTGTATATCCCCTGACTCGTTTGATTATAATCATCTCATTTAAATAAAACAACACAATATTTACTTTTACGCTAAAAACTCACTTAAATGTTCGTGTTTTATCGAAACCACTAGAGTTATTACTTGTTATTTCTGTTTATTATGGTAAACTAATCTAATATTTGAACACATGAGAAAGGATCTAAAATATGACAAAGAAATTAATTGCTATTGATTTAGATGGAACAACGTTAAACATCGACTCACTGATCACTAAACGTACACAAGACGTATTGCAAAAGGCTCGTAAAGCAGGTCACATTGTAAGTATTGCAACGGGCAGACCGTATCGTATGAGTGAGCAATTTTATCGCCAATTACAACTCGATTCACCAATGGTCAACTTTAATGGCGCTTTGGTTCACTTACCTGAACAAAATTGGCCTTATGAATCAGAACATTCAATCGATCGGGACATCGCATTTTCGATTTTAGAAAAGAAAAAAGAACTGAATCTAGATTTTGTTGCAGCCGAAAATCGTGAATCTTTTTATGTCGACCAAATCGAAGGTGTCGAGCCTCGTTTTTTTGCTACAGAACAAATCACAGAACAACATCTATTTAAACATTTACGTACAAATCCTACTTCGCTTTTATTGAAAACACAGCACGAATTTGCAGCTGATGTTTCAAAAGAATTGATGCATCAATTTGATGATGAAATCGATGTACGGACTTGGGGCGGTCCAAATGCGATTTTAGAAGTCGTACCTAAAGGTGTACAAAAAGCAATGGGTGTGGACATTATTGCGAATTCTTTAAACATCCGCCAACAAGACGTGATTGCTTTTGGTGATGAACATAATGATCTAGAATTACTTGAATACGCCGGTTGGGGCGTAGCGATGAAAAATGGAACGGATCAATTAAAAGCCGTTGCTAATGACCAAACGAGAAAAACCAATCAAGAAGATGGTCTTGCCGATTACTTAGAACGCTATCTTTCTTTATAAACAAAAAAAGCTGATTCCTAATTGGGACCAGCTTTTTTTATCGTTTGATATATTTTGTCTAATTGTTTTTGACTTTTCACAACACTCACTTTATTCGGATACATCGTCGCAATCTTTTGGAATGCTTTTCTTCTAGATCGTGTTCTCCCCTCATACAAAATCCACCAGATAAAGGCTAAATCAAATCGTTCCGGACAGCCCTCAGCCATATCCGGTCGGACATTTCCGTGATACTTTACCGTCCGTTTGATCACACGAAGAAGGCACTGAAAGCGCGAGAACAATAACAAATAAATATGATCGGCTTGCACTAGACGCTCTTCATAATAAAACTGGCGATAATTGCCATCGATTATCCAATCCTCTTGTTGCATAACCGATTGAACTATTTTTAATGCAGCTGTTTGGTCTCGCTCTTTCCAGTCAGACTCAAAGTGTACTTGATCTAAGTAGAGTGCCGGTAAGCAATACGTACTCGCCAGTTGCTTGGTCAACGTCGATTTCCCGCTGCCACTATACCCCATAACAATTAATTTCATCTGTTTTCTCCTTTTAATGGCTTGAACCAAAATAATTTACCAATAACGTACCGATAATGATCATCGCTAAGCCGATTATCGTGGGTAGATTGACTTGTTCTTTCCAAATGACCACCGAAAACAAGGTGATCAATAAAATACCAATCGCCCCCCACAATGCATAGGCTACATTTAACGGAATATAGGCTAAACTTTTGGATAGACAGTAAAAACATACCGCATAAATCACCAGACTTGCTAGTGCTATTGTCGTTTTTGTAAAACCTTGTGATGCTTTAAGAAGATTCGTAGCAATTACCTCACTGATGATGGCTAATGACAGATAGACGTACCCCATTATGTTCCTCACTTTCTTTTGACACAAAAAACACACGTCATCAGAAACCTAACGACGTGTGACTATAAGGAGAGTACGGGATTTGAACCCGTGCACCGGTTATCCCGGCTCGCTGGATTTCGAGTCCAGTGCATTACCACTCTGCCAACTCTCCGTTGTCTTTATTTTTCTACTTTTCGATTCATTTGTCAAGCTAAAAACAGAAGGCAGCCCCGTTTTGCACCACCTTCTGTCGTTTACTTATTTTTCTCGTCTTTTAATACAGATTCAATAACTTCATCAATGATCACAGCTTGTTGTTCACGCGTAGGCTCAATGATTCCCGCTTTACGTAATTGCGCAATTCCTGTGACTGCCATCCAAATCCCGTCATGCATCCGGCTGATTTGGCGTTCTGTTAAGCTTTGCATTTTTTTGTGTGAGGTGATAATGTGCTTAAATTCTTCTAGTGACCGTCTATACAGCATTTTTCCTGATCCAGAGTTATCGAAATACAACGCATTGAATACTTTTGGATACAAGCGTGCAAAATCGATATACGTCGTGCATACATCTAACAACAAGTCTTCAGATTCTGGGATCTCGTTCATTTTTTGAATCATATCTTCTTGAATCCACTTAATTAACGCAACTTTTAAATCTTTCATACTTTCAAAATGAAAATAAATCGGTTGTGTCGAGCCACCCATTTTTTTTGCAATATTCCGAGCAGTAAAATGGTCAAACCCGCTATCAGCCGCAAGATTAAAGGCCGCGCGAAGAATCTGTTCTCTTGTATAAACCTTATGGCGCATAAACTCCCTCCTAGCGTGAAAAGAATATTAAAAAAAACTCTTCCTACTCTTATTCTAAAAGATAACGCGAAAAAAGCAAATATAAATTGTTATTTTTCTGATTTTTTTATCAAGAAAAAGGCTTGTGCCTTTTTTTAATACACTGTACACTACAACTAAATCGTTATTATCAAGGAGTGTATTATGTCAAATCCAAAAGACCTTTTAATCGAGACTTGCTTGTTAGCTGGTCGAATTATGATGGAAAATGGTTCTGAAGTCTATCGTGTAGAAGACACGATGGAACGCATTGCTAAAAATGCTGGTGAGGTCAATAGCGTGAGTTATGTGACGGCTACTGGTATTTTTATGAGCTTGCGCAACGATCATTTTACTCAAGTCGAAAACGTAGGAGATCGCATCATCAACTTAGAAAAAGTCGTGGCGGTCAATCGATTATCTCGTGAGTTTGCAGAAAAAAAAATCGATCTTCCTACATTAAATGCACAATTAAAACGTGTGAATCCAGATACACCGACCTTCCCATTTTGGTTACAAGTCTTGGGAGCTGGAGTCGTCAGTAGCACCTTGATGTATGTATTCGGTGGGACTTGGTTTGAATTTATTCCAACGTTTATCGTAGGTATGATCGGCTTTTATAGTGCAACTTGGATCAAGAAGCACGTGACCATGCGCTTTTTCGATATGTTTTTTGCAGCCTTTATTATTGGTGTCTTGGCCATTCTTTTTGCCCATTTTTTCGACCAAGTTACCCCCGATCACATTATTATTGGTGCCGTTATGCCTCTTGTTCCTGGTGTGGCGATCACGAATTCATTTCGTGATATTTTTGCAGGACATATGATTAGTGGGCAAGCGCGAGGCGTTGAAGCCGTCATCGTCGCTTCTGCCATCGCAATCGGAATTGCAACGGTCCTTACCCTTTTAGGAGGTTTAATATGATCTATTGGTTGATTCAAATCGCATTTAGTTATTTTTGTACTGTCGGCTTTGGCGTACTAACGAATGTACCAAGACGTGCTTTAAATGGCTGTGGTATTACCGGAATGATTGGTTGGTGTGTCTTTTTGCTGATGCGCCAAAACGACTTTGGCATTGGCTCTTCGAATTTTATTGCTGCCTTTTTGATTGGAATTTTTAGTATCTATTTTTCGCGATACAAAAAAATGCCTGTTATTATTTTTTCAATTCCTAGTATCGTCCCCTTAGTTCCTGGAGGGCCAGCTTACCAAGCCGTACGTGAATTCGTACTCGGGAACTCTTCTAATGGGTTTCAATATGTTGTCATCGTGATTTTGACCTCTGGTGCGATTGCGGCTGCGTTTATGTTAACAAGTTTAGTTGAAAATATCGTGTTACAATGGCAACAAAAGTATAAGAATCCGTCTAAAGGACGAGGTTAGCAATGCAATGATCACGTATACTAAAAATACGTAAAGTTTACTCGTTTGAAAGAGTTTGAATAGCTTTTTAATGAGGTTTTCGTTTATGATAGAACTTAAAGGGGAGTGGCTTATGAACGTTGCAGTTTCTAGAAAAATCATGAATAGTCTATCGATTGCAGGGATTGGGGTCTCGATAATCTTTGCGATCTATCTTTATCGTTTAGGTGTCTTCCAAGATCTAGATTCGATGCGTGGGTTGGTTGGCGATTCGGTTATTTTAGGGCCACTTATTTTTATCTTTATCCAAATCATTCAAGTCGTTGTTCCGATTATTCCAGGTGGAATCTCGACTGCTGCGGGTGTTTTGATTTTTGGTCCTTATGCTGGGTTTATTTACAATTATGTAGGAATCTGTTTGGGATCGATCATTATTTTCTTATTGGCTAGAAAATATGGAAAATCGTTCATCTTGAGCTTTGTCAGTGATGCCACTTTTGCAAAATATTCACGTTGGCTAGAAAATGACAATCGTTTTGCAAAATTATTTGCCATTGCTATTTTTTTACCTGTAGCACCAGACGATGTCTTGTGTTTAATGGCGGGTTTGACAAAAATGAGTACTAAACAGTACACATTGATCATTTTGCTTGCCAAACCTTTTTCGATTTATCTATACAGCTTAGCATTGATTTATGGAGGACATCTTTTATCAGGGCTACTTGCTACGTAAACCAGACGTCACATTGTGTGGCGTCTTTTATTCTAATGTAAGGAAGGGATTTATATGCAATTACTCCGTCAGCAACTGCAACTCACATTTCGTTTTTTAAAACAAAGTCATCGCTCATTTCGAGACGTACTTGTCGTCCACGGGTTACTACTTTTTGTCATCATCCCGGGACTGACTGCAACGGTAAAATTTATTTTATCATCTGGGAATATCACCTACCTTTCGCTTGAACAATTTCCAACACTTATCACAAAACACCCCATCGTGTTGGTAAGTTTATTACTTGTTGGTGTCTTGATTTTATTAGCTGTGTTTTTTGAATTTACATTTTTACTCTTTAGTATGTACTTCATTCAAAAAAAACAATATGTTAAACTGACACAATTATTGAGATTAAGTAGCCAACAGTTAAAAAAAGTGCGGATTAGTGTACTTTTCTTTTTCCTACTTTATTTTGTCTTGCTGTTACCGATCGGTAGTTTCAATTTTCGTTCAGATTTACTCGCTAAAATTCAGATTCCAGCCTTTATTATGGATTATATCTTCGCCAATCGTGTCAGCGTGATCGTGAGTTTTGCACTTGTATATCTATCGCTTCTTTATCTCGGGATTCGTTTTTTATTCGTACTTCCTGAACTTATTTTAAACAATAAAAAAGTCCGTGAGGCCATCGCAATCAGTTGGCAGCTCACCAAGAAACGTTTTTTGATCATTTTTCTAACCTTTTTAGGTATCTCTTTTGCAATTGTTGCAATCAATACACTTTCATTTATTGTGCTGTTATCGATCCAAAGTCTCTTTGATCGCTATCTACCACATTACGCTTTGATCGCTGCTGTATTTATTATGTTTTGTATGCAAGCTGCTTTGTTAATCAACATTATTTTAACGACAATCAGTAGTTTTTATTTTATGATCTTATTACTCGATCAAGAACAACGACTTCCACAGCAATTATTTGTCAGCACAGATACGACAACACAAGCTTTTTCTAGTTGGCAAATGGTCGGACTCACCCTAGTCGCCAGTCTATTTGGGATCTCAGTCGGCTTATATAATTACGATTACTTAAAAAATGCGGAACTTTCTAATCCCTTGACGATCTCGCATCGTGGCGTTTCAAACGGGAATGGGATCCAAAATACTTTGGAAAGCTTAAGTAAAACATCAACAGAGTACCATCCAAATTATATTGAAATGGATGTGCAAGAAACGAGTGACCATCAATTTATCGTCTATCATGATTTTTCCTATCGCAACTTAGCCAATACACGATTAGTTCCTGAAGAAAATACGCTTGAAACAGCGCGATCCTTACGCTTAAATGAAAATGGTCAGACAGGTACCATCGCCTCTTTTGATGAGTATTTAGCAAAAGCCAAACAATTGAATCAAAAATTATTGATTGAGATCAAGACCCAACAAACAGATAAAAAAGGCGTAGCCGAACGCTTTCTAGCTCGCTACCGTACACAAATCATTGAACAACATCACTTGGTACAATCGCTCAATTATACGGTCGTTGAAACCTTAAAAGAAAAAGCACCCGAATTGACCGTTGGGTATATCCTACCGTTTAATTTAATCGGACCGCCTAAAACGAATGCTGATTTTTTAGTTATGGAAATGACGACCTTAACTGCACAATTTGTCACATCTGCGCATCAAGATCACAAACAAGTCTTTGTCTGGACACCTAATGATTTAAACGCTATGGAACGGATGATGTTTTATGGTGTCGATGGCATCATCACCGACCGGATGGACTTGTTGAATCAAGCAAAAAAACTAGATGAAGAAGAAACTTATGCCGACAAACTAGCTTACTTTGTCGTTGGATTTGGTTAAAATATTCTGAAAATTCACTTATATATTTTTTAATCTTTTTTAAAAAAATAAGTAAATATAATTGTAAAACGATTTAAAAAGTGGTACATTAATGTCGGTGTTAAAACACCGGCATTATCACAATGAAAGGGGTCTTATGACATGACATTTACAAAAGCTGCAATCGAATACAGAATTGCTTTTGATTCTGTGAAAAATGAGTTTCTAGCTATTGATGCGCATGATGAAAACCACGTTGCTTCTGGTGTGACGATCGAACAAGCAATCACGAACTTAAAAAACGCGCACAAATAGAGAGGATGCAAACTATGACTTGTGGACAGTCTGAAGATCATTATCAATAGAGGTTATGTTTAGTTCTATACTAAAGATAACCTCTATTTTTATGCCCAATTTTCCTCTCCGCTTAAAAAAAAGAACCGTCGTCAATACGACAGTTCTCATGATTTGAATGCTTATAGACGAGCGTTTAATTCTTTTGATAGTTCTTCAAATCCAGGTTTGCCTAATAAAGCAAACATATTTTTCTTATATGCTTCTACTCCTGGTTGGTCAAATGGATTGACACCCATCAAATAACCAGATACGCCCACTGCGATTTCAAAGAAGTACATTAAGTAGCCTAAAGTGTACGCATCCATTGCAGGGATTTTAACCAATAAGTTTGGTACATCCCCATCTGTATGTGCCAACAATACACCCTCAAAAGCCTTCGTATTGACAAAATCGACTTCTTTTCCTTGTAAATAGCCTAATCCATCAAGATCAGCATCTTGTACAGGAATTTTCACAGATTTACGTGGATTTTCTACTTTTACGACGGTTTCAAAGATATTACGGTTACCTTCTTGGATAAATTGACCTAATGAATGTAAATCAGTTGAGAAGTTTGCACTTGAAGGATAGATTCCTTTTTGATCTTTTCCTTCAGATTCACCAAACAATTGTTTCCACCATTCAGAAAAGTATTGCATTCCTGGTTCGTAATTGATTAACAATTCTGTTACTTTTCCTTTACGGTATAAAATGTTACGTAATGCAGCATATTGATACGCTTCATTTTCTTCTAATTTATCACTTGAATACGCTTCAGAAGCATCTGCTGCCCCTTGCATCAACGCATCGATATCAGCACCACTTGCTGCAATCGGCAATAACCCAACAGCAGTCAAGACAGAAAAACGTCCACCAACATCATCTGGAATCACGAATGTTTCCCAGTTTTCCGCATCCGCTTCCACTTTTACCGCACCACGCGCTTTATCGGTTGTCGCATAAATACGTTTATTGGCTTCTTCTTTACCATATTTATTGATCAATAATTCTTTAAACACACGAAATGCGATGGCAGGTTCCGTTGTGGTACCTGATTTTGAAATCACATTCACAGAGAAATCGCGATCACCGATCACTTCGATTAAATCTGCTAAATAAGTTGATGAAATCGAATTGCCGGCAAAAAAGATTTGCGGTGTTTTGCGTTCTTCTTTTGGCAACACATTATAAAACGTATTTTGTAAAAATTCAATTGCAGCACGAGCACCTAAATAAGATCCACCAATCCCAATGACGACTAATACTTCTGAATCAGATTGGATTTTTTTAGCGGCTTCTTTGATGCGCGCAAATTCTGCTTTATCATATGCTTTAGGTAAATCTAACCAACCACGAAAATCGCTACCAGGTCCTGTACCCTCACGTAATAATTTGTCGGCAGCGGTTACTTGTGATTGCATGTAACCTAATTCATGTTCATTAATAAATGGAGCTACTTTCGAATAATCAAATGTAATATGTGTCATGTTCATCCTCCTAGGGTTGATTTCACTACAAGTATTACTTTACTTTTTTTTGCTAAAATTGGCAAGTAAATCTTGATACACCGCCTATTTGGTCAAACTAGACAAGTCCTTGCGCAAGCATTGCTTTAGCAACTTTTTCAAAGCCTGCAATATTTGCGCCAACTAAAAAATTATTTTTTTGCTTGAAAGTTTCTGCTGTATCACGACAAGTTTCATAGATATTTTTCATGATTTCATCTAATTGTTGGTCCACTTCTTCAAATGACCATTGCAAGCGCTGGCTGTTTTGACTCATCTCTAGAGCCGATACTGCAACCCCACCAGCATTCGCTGCTTTACCTGGACAATAGTATACGCCAGATGCGATCAATTGATTCGCTGCTGGTAACGTCACCGGCATGTTCGCACCTTCAGAAACAACTGTTACCCCAGCATCAATTAGTTTTTGTGCTGCAGTTTCATTGATTTCATTTTGAGTGGCACATGGAAAGGCTAGATCAGCTTTTACTTCATGGTTGTCCCATAATGAGCCTTCGTAGTAGTTCGCTGACGGACGTTCTTTGACATATTCAGTCAAGCGCTCACGGCGTACTTCTTTGATGTCTTTTAATAAGGCTACATCGATTCCTTCTTCGTCGATCACAAATCCATTTGAGTCTGAGCAACTGAT
>NZ_CAJYIS010000004.1 GCF_913775425.1 uncultured Enterococcus sp. | reverse complement strand
GATCATTCTAGTATTTCTGAAGAAACCAAACGCAAAGTTCGCAAAGTCATGGATGAGCTCGGTTACGTACCTAACGTTGCCGCGCGCAACCTAGGTAAACAAGTATCGAGCACTATCGGCATTATCTTACCCCCGCTAGACTCGCGCGAACGTTTAGGCAATCCGTTTTATCTTGAAACCATCGAAACGATCAATGAAGAAGCACGAAATTATCAAATGTCGGTCGCTGTCGCTTCTGCTCGCGACTTTCACACACTACTAGCAAACGTTGAACGTATGCACCGACAAAAACACGTTGATGGCTTTATTTTGACCTATTCAGATGATAAAGATCCTATCATTACCTATCTTATCGATCACCAAGTTCCTTTTGTTTTGATTGGACAACCATATGTCCATGAAAATGAAATCAGTTATGTCGATAATGATAACCAGTTACTAGGAAAACAAGCAACTGAATATCTAATTGAAAAGCAACACAAAAAAATCTTTTTTGCGACCAATACAACGCATGAAAATCTATATTTTGAACGTTTTTTTGGCTATCAAAAAGCGATGATGATGGCAGGTTTACCAACTTATCAAGCTGTTACCTTTGAACAACCTGAAGATTTTGTCGATTTTGAACAGATTCTTTCCAAACAACATCCAACAGCTTTTGTTGTGATTGATG
The DNA here is from genome assembly GCF_913775425.1 of uncultured Enterococcus sp. Classification (GTDB taxonomy): domain Bacteria; phylum Bacillota; class Bacilli; order Lactobacillales; family Enterococcaceae; genus Enterococcus_G. The sequence goes on along the minus strand of NZ_CAJYIS010000004.1, from coordinate 11,667 downwards.
ATTTATTTGCGATTCGCTTGATGCAACTCTTAACGATGTATGGCTATCGCGTACCAGAAGATATCTCTGTGATCAGTTTCAATAATTCGATTTTTGCTACCTTGACACATCCTTACTTAACCAGTATCGATATCGATGTCGCAACCTTAGGAAAAATCGCAACACAGCAACTAATGCAACAATTACAACAAAAAGAAGCCAGTGGAATCCGTATGGTCGTCCCACATAAATTGATCCAACGAGAAACCGTCATCGCACCACAGCTCTAATCAAGAGAGCTTATGACAGAAGTAAGCCACTCTAAGAAAAAAGCCGTATCATTCCGATAATAGATTCATCTATTTCGGTAATGATACGGCTTATTTTCAAAGGAACTACTTCTAAAATACCGTTTATTTGATTTTTAAGAAGGTGACAAATTTTTGTCACTTTCTTTTTTATTCTTCTCCGGGTTCAGAAGCGATAATTTTTAACTCGCCTTGAATCGTCCAATTCGTGATTTGAGCTGGCAATAAACAACTGCTACCAGGTTTAAGTTCGTATGATTGCCCATCAACTACTAACTCACCCGCACCTTCGATCACCGTGAGTAATGTATACGGTGCTTGCTTTTCAAATGTTAAAATTCCTTTGACGTCCCACTCATAAACATTGAAAAATGCAGTTTTTAAATACGTCGTAATAGCAGAGGTCCCTTTACGCGTTTCTTTAATAGCCGGTGTTTCATAAGTAGCTGGAATGGTTGACACATCGATTGACTGTTGGATATGCAACTCACGCGTATTTCCTTGATCATCTTTACGATCATAGTCATATACACGATAAGTCGTATCAGAACTTTGTTGCGTTTCTAAAATTAAAATACCTGCACCGATCGCATGGATCGTCCCACTAGGTACAAAAAAGAAATCTCCTTTTTTAACGGGTACATGACGGAATAACGCATCCCACTTTTGCTCTTTGATCATCTGAGCAAACTCTTCTTTTGTCTGCGCATGGTGACCGTAGATGATTTCAGCACCTGGAGCGGCGTCGATAATGTACCAACATTCAGTTTTTCCAAGTTCCCCTTCATGCTCTAAACCATACGCATCATCAGGATGGACCTGAACAGAAAGCTCTTCTTCTGCATCTAAAATTTTTACTAACAAAGGAAATTCTTTTTGTTTAGGAAAATCAAATAAGGCCTTTTCACTATCCCATAATTGCGCTAGATTTTTTCCTTGATAAGGACCATTTTCTACAATACTAACACCGTGTGGATGCGCACTGATTGCCCAATCTTCACCAATTTTTTCATTAGGTAACGTAAAACCAAATACTTCTGCTAATCGATTGCCTCCCCAAATTTTCTCTTGAAAAACGGGTGTAAAAAATAACGGTTCCATTTAATCGCTCCTTTATCCATTCTGTTCCGATTATAACACGCTTACATTTGTTTTTGATCCTCTTTTTCAGATTCTTTAAGATAGGTCTGTACTAATTGATCACGTTTTTTTAAATAGGCTTGTCTATGATCATCAGGATGAACGCGATTTGACAAAAATAACCATGCACGCTGCTTCAGTGGATCAATCAAGATAAATGTCCCCGTATAGCCAGTATGGAACAACACCAAACGTTCATCGATCGTCTTTAGTTCCCACCCTAGACTACGTTTCAAATGGACTTTAGTCTGATCGTGTAATAGATCATCCAAGGTATGCTTTTTATAAAGTTTCGGTTCGTTGGCTAGAAATTCGTTGATAAATTTTAATAATGTATCATGCGTTGCAAATAACCCCGCGTGCCCTGCTTGTCCTAAAATACGTGCTTTCGGATCATGGATCTGACCTTTCAACACGGAGCCACCGCGTTTTTCTGTCGCTACAGCCAAGTGTTTCGTGATTGGCCCAAATTGGATTTTCTCCATCTCTAAAGGTGTAAACAATTCTTGCTGGAAAATTTCTGCTAAAGATAAATCGTAATAGCTTTCTAAAGCCATTCCCAACAAAATATAGCCGGTGTCGGTATAGTTTAGTTTTTTTTCTTGTAAGGGGCCTGCTTTTTGCTCTAGATATGCTGCTTGTAGTTCTGGTTTAGTCAATTGATCACGATTATTGATCCAAGTCTCGATCCCAGATGTATGCGTCAGTAATTGCCGAATCGTAACAGAAGGATCTTTAAAATTAGGGAGGATCGTACAAATCGGTTGATCTAATGTCAGTTGTTTTTGTTCAATCAATTTCAAATAAATACTAACTGTACCCACTACTTTCGTCAAAGAAGCGATATCAAAATAGTGTTCCATTGTTAGACGTTCCTTTGTTGGAACGATTGCCGCATATCCTTTGATCCTCGTGTCGTAGTGTTCATGATCAATAAATGTTGTAATATAGCCCTGATACACTCCTTCACGATAAAACTGGGCAATCAATTCTTTTGTTTGCTCAAACATACTGTTCTCCTTAAAAAAGCGACCATCCTTTACGAACGATCGCTTTAAACTATACTTATTTCTGACGTTCAAACCACCATTCGACTCCTAAAGCATCATAGATCGTTAAGATCGATTTCTTTTTGTCGATATAAAATGGCACGTTTTGTTCTTCAAAATGGGCTTCTAAAGCCAATAGGTCTTCTTGCGTTAAAATAAAACGGATAAATTCTAACCCAATGATTTCATGAGCTTCGTATTCACTTGGGTCATCTGTAACAGATGTCAATGAGACCATCGTTTCCAAAGAATCATTTTGGAAGATCATGCTATCTTGTGATGGAACAAATCCCAATTTCGTTTGTAAAAACTCTTGCTCTTTAGCTAATTCATAGACATTTAAATTAAATGGTCCAAAAAAGACAGTTGAACTCAATTTTGGTGTCACATCGATCGTCAAGGTATCGATTTGCTCAAGTGAATAGATTGGATCTAGTGCATCATCACGATAAATAAATTGGATCCCATTATCTTCAGGATCTTTACATGCGATCGTCAATGGTTCAACCGCAACTTCGATCAATTCTGTTCCATAATCACGTAAACGTTTAATTGTTGCTAAAAATTCAGCTCTCGTTGGAATTACTAAAGAAAAATGAGCCATTTTTTTGATTTGACCAACGCCTTGATCTGCCCGAGGGCTTTCTTCCAATAAAAGATACTCAGCTTTTTGATCACTGATTCCCATGATTGCAAGTGCATTCTCTTCTCCTTTTAATGCAAAACCAATAATATCACGATAAAAAGCAATCATCTTATCTCGATCTTTTACACGAATTGCCATTGAAGCAAGTGTGGCACTTGCACCCAATTGAAATTTTGCCATCTCATTACGGTCCCCTCTCAAAGTTTCTTGTTTCATTTTACTGATAAAGCACTAAACTAGCAAGTAAAAGGCTAAAACCGATGGAAAATCATTCTTGAAGTCTTCTTTTCTATTCGTTCTGTGCTAAAATTAAAAGAAAAACGTTTAGAGGAGGCTCTTTTATGGAAAACTGTATTTTTTGTAAAATCATTGCTGGTGACATTCCCAGTTATAAAGTCTACGAAGATCAAGATATCTATGCTTTTTTAGATATTACCCAAGTAACAAAGGGACATACACTAGTGATCCCCAAACAGCATGTAACCGATATTTTTGAATACGATGAAACACTAGCTGCTACGGTCTTTTCACGCATTCCAAAAATTGCAAGAGCTTTGGAAAAAGCTTTACCTGATATACAAGGTTTAAATTTAGTAAATAACAATAAAGAGCTTGCGTATCAGTCTGTCTTTCATTCACATGTTCACCTGATCCCTCGTTATCATAAAGAGGACGATTTTTCGATGCATTTTGGTAGCCATATGGAGGATTATACCGAAAAAGAATTGACGACTTTAGCGGCAAAGATTCATGAACAGGTGGCCAAATAATGAAAGATTTCGTTAAAGGTCTATTTTTTGGTGCCGGAATCGGCGGAGTAAGTGGTTTATTATTTGCTCCTAAAAAAGGGAAAGTCCTCCAAAAAGAATTACGCGAATACGTCGTCGATGCAAAAGATTATTTCGAAGAAACCAAATCAGATCTAGATGTGGTCAAAGCGCAAATCGAAACAACAAAACAAACGGTCGATCATCTCGTGCCACAAACGACCAAAGCTTTCCAAAAAGATTTGAATGCATTTGAATTTCAAATCACGCCTCGTATCGAGCGTGTCAATGAACAAGTCAGCACTTTACAGCAACACTTAGCAGAAGCAAAGGCCAAATTTGAACGTTTGAACTAGTATTTCCTAAAGAAAAGGTGACGAATTTATGAATTTTATCCGAAACCTTTTACATATTCTTTTTTTCAAAAAAATATATGGTATAGTAATATTTGTGAGAAATTGAATCGATTTATTATTATGATGACAAGGAGCGTTTTAAACCACATGAAGAAAAAATTATTATTAACAGCAGCGACAGCATTGAGCTTGTTGGTTCTAGGTGCTTGTTCAAATACAGGTAGCGAAGAAATCGCCACAATGAAAGGAAACAAAATCACTGTAGCAGACTTTTATAATGAAGCAAAAAACACTTCTGCTAACCAACAATTAGCACGTAACATGATTATCTATCAAGCATTTGAAGATAAATATGGCGATAAAGTCACTCAAAAAGAAATTGATGCAAAATACGACGAGCAAGCTAAACAATATGGGGATACTTTTGATTCTCAATTAAAAGCAGCCGGTTATACAAAAGAAAGCTACAAAAAAACAATCAAACAACAATTAGCGATGGAAGCTGGCTTAAAAGCACATATCAAATTGACAGATGCTGATTTGAAAACAGCTTGGGAATCTTTCCATCCTGAAGTAGAAGCACAAATCATCGTGGCTTCTTCAGAAGATGATGCAAAAGCTATCAAAGAAGAAGTAAGCAAAGATGGTGCTGATTTTGCAAAAATCGCAAAAGAAAAATCAGTGGATACAACAACTAAAGACGATGGTGGTACAGTAAAATTTGATTCTACTTCAACTACAATTCCTGCTGAAGTTCAAGAAGCCGCTTGGAAATTAAAAGATGGTGAAATCTCTGATCCAATCGCTGTAACCAATACATCAACCTATACACAAAGCTTCTATATCGTAAAAATGGTGAAAACTTCATCTAAAGGAAATGATATGGACAAATACAAAGATCAACTAAAAGAAATCGCTGAAGAAACTAAACTAAACGATTCTGACTTTACAACAAAAGTAATCGGTGAAGTCCTAAAAGATCAAAATGTGAAAATCAAAGACTCAGCATTTAGCTCTGTATTAGAAACATTTATCGATGCAGCAGATAAAAAAACTTCAAGTTCTGACTCTGCAACTTCTAGTTCAGCAGCAACCTCTAGCTCAGCAGCAACTTCAACTTCAACTGCAACATCTAGTTCAACTGCGACTTCTAGTACTGAAGAAGCAACAACTTCTTCAAGCAAATAAAAAACAAGGACATCAATCGATGTCCTTGTTTTTTTGTGTTGTTGGAATATAAAAGCGACGTTTATCTAATCCAAAAATACTAGACGTATAATTTCCTGGATCTGTTTGCCCTTTAGCTGTCAGTAGCATTTGCATCGTAGCATCTAAATTATCGATTTGATGTAAGACTTCTGCTTCGATCAGTTTAGGACGAACCGGTGAGCCATATTCTAATAATCCATGATGAGACAATACCATATGACGCAATAATAAAACATCTTCGGTTGCCGGATCGATCGATAATGCGATACAAGCTTTTGTGATCTCTTCGTCGACTAATACCAAATGCCCAATCAAATTACCAGCAAGTGTGTATTCAGTAGCAACAGCGCCACTTAATTCGATCACCTTACCTAAATCATGTAACAAGACCCCAGCATATAATAATGATTCATCCAAATCAGGATATTCTTTTGCAATCGCTTTGGCTAAACGTAGCATCGTCATCGTATGATACGCTAATCCACCATTGAACGCATGATGATTCACTTTTGCTGCTGGAAAAGTGAAAAACTCTTGATGGTATTGTGTAAATAAGTAGCGAACAATTCGATTCCAAGCAGGTGTAGTAATCTCAAAAAAGGTTTGACTAATATATGCTTCCATATCTTCTTTTGTTACTGGTGGTCGATCCATAAATAAACTTGGATCATTTGGTTCATCCGTCTTCGTCAATCTCAGATGAATGATCTTAACTTGAGGGTTTCCTTGATAGACTTCTCGTTTGCCATCTAAGCAAACAACTTTTCCGGCTTCAAATTTGGTAATTTCTTCTTCCGAAGCATCCCAGAACTTCCCATCAATCGCTCCACTTTCATCTTGGAAAGTAAACGCAATAAATTTTTTACCATTCTTTGCGACTCGGACATCTGCTTGCTTGATCAATACGAATAATTGGAACGTTTCATCAACTGCTAGTTCTCTTAATTTTTTCATCAACACGCTTCACTTAGAAGCTCGTCACATCCCTTCTGTGAGCATAAACACTGCTTGTTGCTCCTCTTGATAATAGCTTACCATTTCTCGGTCAGAAGACAAACAAATGACTTGGTTTTCACGGCCAAAATAAGCTAAAAGTTTAGCTAAATGGTATTTACGCTTGTGATCATAATGTAGCCAGCCATCATCGATGATTACTGGACTATGGCTAGCAGTTTGCATCGCCAAATAAGCAAATCGAAATGCCATGATCAATTGGTCTTTGGTTCCTGTCGATAACTGGTAAATGTCGTATTGTTCAACATGATCACGAACCAAGACACTTCCTTCATGAAATAAAACTTGTTGATAACGTCCATCCGTTAATAACGTGAAATACTCGGACACTTTTTGCATCAAGTGTGGAAACTGTTCATCAGATCTTGTTGTTGCAAGTTGAGTTAATAAAGCTGCATGAACTTTTTGTGCTGCCCACTGTACACTCATTTGCCGAACTTGATCTTCTAACTGCGTACGTTTTTGATACCATTCATCTAATGTACCGTCTTCTTGCAATTGCTCCAATTCTAAAGTAAGACGTTGGATCTTTGTCGTTTGTTCTTGCTGTTTTTGAGTTATTTCTAGTAGCTGCTGTTGATTTTGTGCGACTTTCATTTCCCACTGCGTTTTGGTTATCGTTTTAGGAAATAGCGGACTCAACATTGTGGCTAGTTCCTCTTGGCGTTTTTTATTTTCACGCTGGATCGTCCATTGTTTTAATAAAACAGGAATCTCGTCAACTTGTGTAATCCCTTGTTGGCTAAAATGGACGGTCGCTTCTTGTAATAGTGTTGTTTCTTGCTCGCGTAATTCTTTGATCTCTCGCGCTAATTGCATACTTGGATTTTGACTGCGTTCCAGTTTGACTTGTTGCATCTCTTCGTCAAAATCAAATAAATATTTTATTTGTTGATCCAACGAAAGTGTCGCAATTGAAAACCATGCGTAAAAGGGTTTTAAAGCACTCAGCGTTTGGGTTAATAGCGGTTCGATCTGTGCTAATTGTTCTGTGATTTGTGCATCTTGTTCAACCAGTTGTTGATAATCTGTCACAGCTTCTTGATAATGTTGTAAGATTTCCTCCCACTGAGTTTGTGGTGCTTGATTAAAAAAAGGATTCAAACGATTAAAAAGCACGCTAATGTTTTGTTTCTGTGTGTGATGCTCGGCCATCAGGGCTGCGACTTCTGCTTGACTCTTGTTGCTTTCTGTTAATTTAGCCTGCCATTGTGCCTTTAAAAGTTCTAAGGCTTGCGTATTTGGTCGCTTGCGTAGAGTCGCTATAAAAAGAATCCCAGTAAGTGCCCAGATCATAAGTGCCACCCAACTGTTCACGAAAAGAAACGCGAATCCTAAAACAATACCTAAAAGTACCAAGCCGATGTTCTTTATCGAAAGCTTAGCAGTTTCTGGCTCTAGTAAAACCAGTTGTTCTTCTAGCTGCGCGACTTCTGTTTCTACTAATTTTTGTTTTTCATGATACCAATTCAATTTTTCTTCCAAACGTACTTGTTGTTCTTGAAGTTGTTCTAGTTCACTAAGATCTTCATATACGCGTGGATCGATTGCTTGTGGTGGTGTTTTAGGTGTAAAATTCCACTGTTTTGCGTATCTTGATAATTGTACCTTGATTTCTTGTTGCTGGCTCAAACTAGACGCTTCTTGTTCAAGCGCCTTCATGATCTCTAAATACTGAGACTTCAATTGTTTGATCACAGCTTCGTGATCTAAATAAAAAAAGTAACGTTCTGAAGTTTGATCTTGCTCTATTTTGGCAATCTGATCCGTCTTAAATTGAATGGCTTGTCTTAATACTTGATATTGCTGATAAATCTGTTCGATCTGTGCTTGCTCTTTCGCCGTTAATAATGTTTTATTTTGTTGCAGTAGTTGTTGCCATTCTTCATATAAGGGCCAATTTAGGCGCTGTTGTTCCAAAATTTGCTGCGTTTGACGTAGTGTGACCGCTTCTTGTTCAAGTGTCTGCATCGTCTGTTTCATTTCGCTGAGTTGATGGTAAAGCTGTTGGACAGTTGATTCTTGTTGTTCTTTTTCTGTGATTTTTTCTTGCAAACGTTCTAAGGCCACGATTTTTTGATTTAAAGGTAAATTACGTCCTCGTGGTCGAAACAGTTGTTGACTATTGCGTTCTTCTTGTTTTACGACTTCGATCAATTGCTGACTCCCACTGATTCCTAAGGAAAGTAAAGCTTCGTGGAATTCTTGTTCTTGCAAATGATCAATTTGCGATAACTGCTCTTGTTGAAAAGTATAAATCTCTTGAAAGGTCTGTGGTGTCAAAGGTTCTAACAATTTTTCTAAGACAATCGCAACTTCTTGATCATCGATAAACACTTTTGCTTTTCCACGATCGACCTGGCGAAAGCGTTCGATTTTGATGCATTGCTTGTGAGTATTCTCAAACCACAAACGCCCCCCATAAGCTGAACCGTCTTGTGGTGTATAGTCGCGTTTTTTAGCAGATTTTTTCGTAAAGCCAAACAACATCGCATAGATAAATTGATAAAGAGTCGATTTTCCAGCTTCATTCTCACCGTAAAATAATTGGTTGTGCGCATCAAACGTCAGTGTTTTCTGGCGATAGTGACCAAAACCAGTGATTTCAACTTTTAAGATACGCATCTTTATTCCCCTTCTTTCAATTGAAATTCTGCTGCCACCTTACGATACACTTCTGTTAGCACATCCATTCGGAAGCTATCAGAAGAAACTAGACGACTTGTTTTGGTTTGCTTGCGTAAGTCTTCAATCAATGTTTCAAATACTTCCGGTTTGGATACCTGTTCAATGGCGGTTTGAATTTGTGAGGTATCGACATCAAATGTAAACGTCACCTCATCTTCTTCGAGTACTTTGATCGCATAGATCCACTGTTGTGTTTTTTTCGCATGGCGATTTAGATACGCGATTACTTCTGCTTTTTCTTGCTCTTCTAACCAGTTTTTGGGCAATTGGTTGGTATCGATCAGTTGCACTTGATATAAAGTCGGTTTTTCTTGTTCTACTGGTTGATATAATAGATCTAAAGCACTTTTTTTATCTTGAATCGCTGCAAAAGAATATTGTTTTTTTTGCCATTGGGCTGCTGCAACCTCACAAAATCGATACTGTGCGATCTGCCCTTTTTGCAACGTCACAAGGACCACACCTTGAATCTGATCTTCTTTTTGTGAATGCCCCATTGGCGTACCGGCATAAATAATCGGTGGCTGTTCCTGGAGTATCATCGGAACATGGATGTGCCCCAATGCCCAATAATCGTATCCTTTATTTTGTAATTCACCTAGTTGAAATGGTGCGTAGCGTGTACTGCCCATTTCTCCGTGGTACATTGCAATATGATAATCTTCAGTTCCACGATTGGGATACTCACGAACTTTTTTGGTATCGATCCATTGATTCGTATAACTAAATGCACTGATATAACAGTGTTCTGCATCTTTTTTAAAAATCATTGTCTGGATTTGTTCAGTAGTAAAGAGATGAACATTTTCTGGGAAATCAAACCAATAGCGTGTCGCGTCATAAAAATCGTGATTCCCAAAAGCTAAATAGACTTGAATCTGAACGTTTTTCAAGCGTTCCATTTGCTCAAAAAATAGACGTTGTGTTTTTAATGTTGGTCGATTTTGATGAAAGGTATCGCCTGCAAACAGCACAAAATCGACTGCTTCATCTATCGCTACATCAACGATATTTTTCAGCGTCTGTTCATTATATTGATAAAATTGTGCTTGTTCTTCATCGATCGCAGAGATCCCTTCAAAAGGGCGGTCAAAATGCAAATCAGCACAATGAATAAATCGAATCATACGCTTCACTCCTACTTTCCTAGTCGTTTTATTTTATCATAGGGTATCCGAAAAGTCAGTGGATAGGCGAAAGTTTGTTCGCTAAAAAGAATGATGAAAGAAGTGGAAAGTTTCAAGAAATAAGCCGAATCATTCCGAGAAAAATTTCGGTAATGATTCGGCTTATGTTTAAAAGAGCAACTTCTAAAACACCATTTAGTCGTTTTTTAAAGGGTGTGACAGAAATCTGTCACACCCCTCTTTTTTTATGCTTCTTCGTATAATTCACGAACTGGCGTCATCACGATATTGTTCATATCATTGATCAACACGCTAAATGCTTGTTCAGCTTCCATTAAATCAGCGATTGCCAATTGGCTTTGGATCGCTTGAGAAAGTTCTTGTGCTTTTGTTGCATCTTCTTCAGCCATCTCTTCGCCAGCCATCATTTTTTGTTGTAAAGTTTGTTGGAATTCTTGGAATTCCTTAAACAATGCATAAGCTTCTTCTTCTTCTTTTAGCTTTGCAAAAGCTTGTTGTAATGCTTGATATTGTTCAGTTGCGCGAATTTCGCGTTCTAATTCGTTTGCGATATCATAAATATTTGCCATGATGTCCCTCCAATAATTTTACTAGGTTCATTGTAACATTTATTGGGTTTTCTGACAAAGTAAGTCCGAGATACTTCTTAAGACTGACTAAAGATTCTTAAGAATTTGCTATACTAAAAAGAAAAGGGGGAAAAGGACATGGGTGAAAATGAACAAATGGATGATTTAGAACGAGAAATCGAACGTTTACGTTTAGAAAATGAGAATTTACGATTGAAGTTAGAATCAAATCAAGGGAATCGTGCTTGGATCTGGGCATTGATCCCGATTACCGCGATTGTTGTTGGTGGCTTTTCAGAGATTTGGACCAAAATTATCGATGTCTTCTTTTAAGTGAACTACTCCCCACTTAGCTAAACCTAGCGGTTTGTAACGCTTGAGGTGGGAGCTTCTTGGGAACAGAGCATACTTGATAGCGTATTTCTTTACTAACAGCGGTGTCTCTTATTTACCAAGCTATCCCCGTAGTTCCTACGGTTCTTGATTCTACCTAAACCAATGATCGTATTCTTAGACCTTCCCTCAAAATATTGATACTCGCATTGATATCTCGGTCGTGATGGGTATGGCAAATAGGGCAAGTCCATTCTCGAATACTGAGTGGTTTCTTACCGTCTTTGTGCCCACACTCTGAGCAGATTTGACTAGATGGAAACCACTTGTCTACTTTGATGATTTCTCGCCCGTACCAGTCAGCCTTGTATTGCAATTTAGCCACAAAACTTGACCAAGATACATCAGATATATTTTTGGCTAATTTATGATTACGCAACATACCTTTTGTGTTTAAGTTC
>NZ_CAJYIS010000003.1 GCF_913775425.1 uncultured Enterococcus sp. | reverse complement strand
GTATTAGGCACGCCGCCAGCGTTCGTCCTGAGCCAGGATCAAACTCTCATAAAAAAATTTGAAACGATCTAAGATCGTTAAGCTCTTAATTGACTTCGCTCGCATTACTGCTTGCTGTTTTGTTTTTGCTTCTATCTAAATAGAAACACCTTACACTATTGGTTCGTTTGCTTGCTTTGTTCAGTTTTCAAAGGTCTACTTGTACGATTTTTTGTTATTTTCCGAATCGACAACTTCATAAGTATACATCATGTTTTGTTATTTGTCAAACGTTTTTTTAATTAAATTATTTGTTAAATCAACGTTTTTTAAATACGTTTTGCAAAACACTTTGTTATAATATCATCAGTTATCGTATAAGTCAACAACTTTATTTCGTGTAATTAAATCACGTTTCTTCAAAAGAAACAACTTAGCTATCATAGCATCTTATATTCAATAATGCAACTATTTTCTATTCTTTTTCTGAAATAACTTTTAAATCCATTTATAACTAAAAAAGAGTGATCAAATCAATGATCACTCTTTTTATTCTTCTCTTAGCGAGCGATGCGGATCTTGAATTCGTTTGAATAGTTTTTCCATATCTGCATTGCTAAAATGAATCAATACTGGCCGGCCGTGCGGACAATTAAATGGATTGCTGCATTGAGCCAATTCTTTCAATAAAATACGCGCTTGCTTTTCATCTAGATAATGATTGGCCTTAATTGATTGTTTGCAACTCATCATAATTGCTGTTGCCTCTCGAAACTCTTTGATTGAAATATATCCTAATTCTAAAAACATTTCTACCAATTCGCGGATCGTTTGCTCTTCTTTCCCTTTTAAAAACCAAGCAGGATGTTCACGGATAACAAAACTGTATCCTCCAAACGGCTCTAACATTAATCCAATTTGTTCAAAAACGGCTTTCGCTTCTACTATCTTAAGGTATTCATTTGAAGGATATTCAATAACGATTGGAACTAAAAGTGCTTGCCGATCTGTTGTCACGTCTCCAATTTGTTCACGGAAGAGTTCATATTTGATTCGTTCTTGCGCTGCATGTTGATCGATAATATATAATCCTTCTTGGCTTTGTGCAAACAAATATGTTCCATGCATCTGACCAAAATATTCTAATACTGGAAACCGCTCTTTAGTGATCGGTTCGTCTACTACTCGCTTGATCATTTGCGTTGTCACTTGTGGTGTTTTGTGCAACGAAGAGGACTCTTTATCGTCTGTATCGGCTACTTGATCGTTTATAGACATTGGTTTTTTTGATAGTATCTCACGATTTTTTTCTAATCGAAATTCATTTTCTTCTATTATAGTAGAAAAATCAGCCTTTTGATCTTCTTTGATTGAATTTGGTACATAGAACTCACCAGACCGTGTGTCATAAGCTAAACGATCTGACATCGGTTTTTGTGGCATTTCTAATTCGATTTGTTCTGTTTCTGGTAGTTTTGGTTTAGCAAATAATTTATTCTCATAAGCGTTAGGAATCAAGTTCTCTTCTTTTAACGCGTCGCCAATGCTTTTTTTGAGTAATGTCACCAATTCTGCTTCTTTTGATAAGCGGACTTCTTGCTTAGTTGGATGTACGTTGACATCAACTAATAAAGGATCCATCTCAATTTCAATAATCGCGATTGGAAAACGCCCTACCATCAATTTCGAACCGTATGCTTGCGTGATCGCTTTATTGAGCACAAAATTTTTAATGTATCGACCATTGATAATCGTTGAAATATAATTGCGGCTAGCTCGAGTCACCTCAGGTAGAGAAATGTACCCATGAATATTAAAATCCAAATCATTGCCTTGAATTGGGCGCATTTTTTTCGTCGTCTGTAAACCATAAACACCTGCGATTGCCTGTTTTAAGTCTCCATTACCACTAGTACGCAACATTTGATTGCCTTCATGAAATAAACGAAAGGCGATGTTTGGATGACTTAGTGCTAGACGATTGACGATGTCACCAACATTGGAAAGTTCTGTCTGAATCGTTTTTACATATTTCAAGCGTGCTGGTGTATTAAAAAATAAATGTTCGACCGTAATTTTAGTCCCTTGGCGCATCGCTGCTTTCTCAAATGTTTCTTCTTTTCCACCAACTAATACGAGATAGCTTCCAGATTCTTCACTTGAGACACTCGTTTCGATCGTGACTTTTGCTACTGAAGCAATACTTGGCAAAGCTTCTCCACGAAACCCAAGTGTCCGAATACGAAATAGGTCTGCTTGATGATAGATCTTACTCGTCGCATGACGTTTAAATGCTTGTTTGACGTCTTCTTGTGCAATCCCTTCACCATTGTCGACAATCTGAATCTTTTTTAACCCTGCTTCTTCTAGATAAATATCAATTTGAGTACTCGCTGCATCGATGGCATTTTCGACTAGCTCTTTCACCACCGAGGCAGGACGTTCAACTACCTCACCAGCCGCAATCTGATTGGCTAACTGTTCGGAAAGTTCTAAAATTTTTGCCATACTTGCCTCTTTTCTTCATGCTATGATTTCTTTAATTGTTGTTGCCATTTCACAACTTGCATCATTACGTCGATCGGTGTCATCATCGATACATTCAGTTGATTTAATTCACTTAACACCGGATTATCTTCTGCAAATAAATCCAATTGCTCAACAGGTTTTATCTCCGTTACAGCAGCTGGTTTCGTAACTGGTTTAGCAACTGGTGTCGTTGTTTCTAAATCGGATAAGATCGTCGTCGCACGTTTTAAAAGTACTTCAGGTAGTCCAGCGATTTTTGCAACGTGGATACCATAACTTTTATCAGCAGGCCCTTCCATCATTTTATGCAAGAATACGACTTCACCATTTTCTTCTAAAGTACCTACATGTTGATTGACGACTTGTGGCAAGGTTTCTGCCAATGCAGTCAATTCATGGTAATGGGTTGAAAACAATGTTTTTGCTTGTACATGTTCGTGAATATACTCAATGATTGCTTGCGCTAGCGCAATTCCATCATACGTAGCCGTCCCTCGTCCTAATTCGTCAAATAAAATCAGACTATTTTTGGTTGCATATTGTAATGCTTGATTGGCTTCCATCATTTCAACCATAAAGGTACTTTGGCCTGCAATCAAATCATCGCTTGCACCGATTCGAGTGAAGATACGATCAAATATCGGCATCGTAGCCGATTGCGCTGGTACAAAGCACCCGATTTGCGCCAAAATCACCGTTAACGCCAGCTGACGCATGTATGTACTTTTCCCAGACATATTTGGACCGGTAATCAGCGAAATCATCGTGTCTTCTTCCATAATCAAATCATTGGGGACATATTCTTGTTTGCCCAGTACTTTTTCAACTACAGGATGGCGCCCATTTTTGATTTCTAATTGATGGGCGTGGGTCAATGTCGGTTTTACGTATTGGTACTGTTCACTCACTGTAGCAAAGCTTTGCAAAACATCTAACGTACTGATCGCTTTAGCTAATTTTTGAATTCTAGCGATCGACGCCTTGATTTGTTCACGCACCTCTAAGAATAAACGATATTCTAACGCGGTTGATTCTTCTTGTGCTTCTAGGATCATTGTCTCGATTTTTTTTAATTCTGGTGTGATAAATCGTTCCGCATTGGACAAAGTTTGCTTACGATCAAAATACTCTGGTGGTGTAAAGGTCACTAAATTCGCTTTTGTGATCTCAATATAATACCCAAATACACGATTATAGCCTACTTTCAAGTTTTTGATCCCCGTCGCTGCACGCTCTTTTGCTTCTAGATCAGCTAGCCACTGTTTTCCATTGCGCATCGTATCTCGGTATCGATCAAGTACAGGATCAAATCCTGTTTTGATAACATTGCCTTCTGTGATCTGTAACGGCGCTTCTTCATTAATAGCTTCTTGAATCAAAACAACTAAGTCTTCTAACGGCGATAGTTCTTCTAAAAGTTCATAAAATACTTGTTGGTCTAACGCTTGCACCGTATTGCGAATAGCTGGTACTTGTTCTAGTGAATGGCACAGTTGCAATAAATCACGCGCATTGACATTCCCAAAAGCGACACGCCCAGCTAATCGTTCTAGATCGTACACACCTTTTAGTTGTTCGATCAGTTCGATCCGTTCAAAAAAAGCATTGAGCCATTGCTCAACTTGCAATTGACGACGTTCGATCGCTTGTTGATTAATTAAAGGATAATCGATCCACTGTTTCAACAAACGTCCGCCCATCGCTGTTTTTGTTTCATCTAGCAGCCATAATAACGTTCCTTGTTTTTTACCCGAACGCATCGCTCTGGTTAATTCTAAATTCGCTTTTGAATAATGATCCATCTTCAAAAAATGTTCAGGTTGATATTGCTGTGGGACTTGCAAGTGATCTAGTTGTCTTTTTTGTGTCCGTTCAAGATACCCAAATAATAAAAAGAGCGCTTGTCGCTGTGCGATCGAGTCGATTGCTTCCATCTGTTTTGTGCGCGTTTCTTCAATTACTTGTTGTGAAAAGACAATCCCTAAACGTTGGTTTAATTTTGTTTTGATCGCATCTTCTAGATCTGCGATAACCATTTCTTTCGTCTGTAAGGCACTTGCTTCATCTAACAATACAGAAATATCTGTAAAACTAGTGACCTTGATCTCACCCGTACTTAGATCCACATAGGCAAAACCAAATTCATCCTCGTATTTCACGCAAGCGGTTAAGAAGTTGTTTTCCTTTGAAGACAACCCTTTTCCATCCATGACTGTCCCTGGTGTCACGAGTTGGACAACTTCTCGCTTGACCATCCCTTTAGTGGTTTTAGGATCCTCGACTTGTTCACAAATCGCAACTTTATATCCTTGCTCAACTAAAGTATCGATATAGCCTGCTGCAGCGTGGTGTGGCACGCCACACATTGGAATCGGATCGGTTGCATTTTTATTCCGACTAGTTAGTGTCAACTCTAATAGTTGCGCAACAGTTTGTGCATCTTCATAAAAGAGCTCGTAAAAATCACCTAGACGATAAAACAAAAATGCATCAGGATAGTCTTTTTTGATTGAAAAATATTGTTCCATCATTGGAGTATGTTTAGTCTTTTGAGGCATCCAATGGTTCCTCCTCGATTACATGATTTACTTTTTTTTGTAGTGTTGTTGTAACGTATTGCAACAATTCATTTGCTTCGTATAATACATCGCGGTAACGAACAACTAACGGATGTTGATCATAAGTAGCTTGTAGTTGCTCGATTTCTTTGATTGCGATTTTTTCTGCTTCTGGTTTATCATAATGTGCATACTGTACTGCATCTTTTTGCGCACGCTTGATTTGTGCTTCTAATTCTTTCAAGGCAGTATTGTTTTGCGCACGCAATTGTACTTCTTTGAACTCTCGAATAATTGGATGTGACGCAATCAATTGCTCTAAGATTTCTAGTTCTTTTTGGATTGACTCTTCCATCGACTGCCTACTTTCTTATTCCATTAATGGTCGATCTTCGCTAATTTGGAATGCTTCGATTTTTTTAGCTTTCCCTGTTTGCGGATCTAGATCGATCACACAAGCGCTCAGTAAAGCACGCCCCGTTTCCACGACTTCAAAACGTCTGGGCAGTGCTGTCATAAATTTTTCGATGACCGCTTCTTTTTTCATCCCCAATACGCCATCATAAGGTCCTGTCATCCCAACATCACTCAAATATGCTGTCCCCTTTGGTAAAATACGCGCGTCATTGGTTTGTACATGTGTATGCGTCCCTACTACAGCTGAAACCCGACCATCTAAAAACCAACCCATTGCTTGTTTTTCACTTGTTGTTTCACCATGAAAATCCACAAAAATAAACGGTGTCCGTTTTTGTGCCTGTGTAACGAGTTCATCGATCACGATAAATGGATCGTCAATTGGTGTCATAAAGGTTCGCGCTTGTAAATTGATTACAGCCAATTCGATTTGATTTACTTTGACATACACCAAACCCGTACCAGGTGTTCCTTTAGGAAAATTGGCTGGACGTAACATTTTTTTAGCAGTCGGGATAAATTCAAAAATATCACGATTATCCCAAGTATGATTTCCTAATGTGATTACATCGATACCATCTTGCAAAAATTTCTTATAGATTTTTTCTGTGATTCCGCGACCACCTGCAGCATTTTCACCGTTGGCGATCGTAACTTGTGGCCGATACTTCTTTTTCAACTTTGGTACATATTCAGAAATCGTATCTCTTCCTAATGATCCTACAACATCTCCAATAAATAATAAACGCAAACTTTAGCCCTCTTCTTTCTAGTTTCCCGATAGTCTTCATCAGCTATTATAAAGCTTTTGAGTATGAAAAAAAAGGATTGCTTCTTTAATGAAAGCAATCCTTATAGTTTAAAGCGATAGCGGGCGTTCATCTAATTCGTGGACGATAGTGCGAAAATCTAAAAAACCAGCGTCCAAGCCACGTAGTAACACCTCAGCAGTTCCGATATTCGTCGCTAGCGGAATCTCATAAACGTCAGACAAGCGGATCAATGCGGTTACGTCTGGTTCATGTGGTTGAGCAGCTAGGGGATCTCGTAAAAAGATGACTAGATCTAAGCGATCCTCAGAAATCATCGCTCCAATTTGCTGATCTCCACCTAAAGGACCCGATTTAAATCGATGGACCGGTAAATTCGTGGCTTCTTGGATTTTTTTACCCGTCGTTCCAGTTGCAAATAATTCATGCTTTTCTAAAATCGGGCGATAAGCAGATACTAATCGAATCATCATCTCTTTTTTGCGGTCATGTGCAATCAAAGCTATTTTCATCTTATACGCTCCTTATCCAATCAAGTTTAACTGTACCAACGCTTGATGAATCCCATCGTTTTCATTGGTATCTGTTACAAAATTAGCACATTTTTTCACTTCTTCTTTCGCATTTCCCATCGCGATGCCGACACCTGCTTGACTAAGCATCTCGATATCATTTAACCCATCCCCAAACGCAATCGTATCTTCTCTAGCAATCCCTAAATGATTGGCTAAAAATAATAACGTTTTTGCTTTGGAACCGTGTTTTGGAATAATATCGACACATTTTGGATGCCAACGAACGAAACTCAATCCTTCAAAAGCCGCTTCATCTAGTGGGTATGCCTCATCGTAAAAGGCTAATCCTTGATAAACAGTCTCATTATAATGGAACTGCTCGTCATATTCAGGTAAATGTGAACCAAAAGAATGCATCGCTTCTTCCATTTTGGCTTCATCAAACGCCGTGATCCGCTTGGTCTCATCTAAACTAACAAATGCAGTATCGATAGCATCTTGATGTAACTTTTCTAAACAAGGCGCAAGCTGATCGACAGATAGTGGTTGTTCAAATACTATTCGCTCTTTATGTAGTGCGACTGAACCATTACATACGATCGCATACTCAAATCCCAGTGTATCGATTACTTCTTTGGCAAGTAAATGATTACGTCCTGTAGCGATCGTCACAGCATGACCTTGATCTTTTAGTTGTTGGATCGCTTTAATCGTACTTTCAAGCGGTTGTTTTTGTTCATCTAAAAGTGTTCCATCTAAATCAAAAGCAATTAATTTTCGTTTCATCCTGACACTCCCTCCTACACATATCTTCATGATAACGGAATGTAACCGTTATTTCTAGTCAAAAGAAAAAAGAGTGTCATCTGACACTCTTTTAATCCACATAACGAGATTTTGAATTGTTTAACCAAGCATAAACTAGTCCCATGACCAATCCACCACCGATATAGTTTCCTAAAAAGGCGAAAAATAAATTATGAGCCACACTTCCAATTGTCATTGAAGCCATTGTTCCTTTAGAAATAAAGAACGCTAATGAGAACGCTGGGAAGTTGGCGATCACGTGTTCATAGCCTAAGAAAGCGAAAATGAAGATAATAAATACGATAGCCATTACTTTTCCGGCATCATCTTTCATCCGCATGCTTGCTAATACGGCAATATTTACAACGATGTTAGCAAACATCGCTTCTACTAAGATCTGTAAAGTAGACTTATCTAACTTGCTGGCAATCGATTCGATTAAGTACTCATTTGCATGCATATCTAAAAATGGTCCTGTCAATGACATCAAATAAGCAAAGATGACACCACCGATTAAATTGAATAAAATACATGAAAATAAAATCTTGGCTGCATTGCCGATACCGATTCGTTTACGGTAGACACCGACCGTCATGTATAACATATTCGACGTTCCAAGTTCTGCATTCATATATAAAATCATCACAAGTGACCAACTGAACATAAATGCGTAGAAGAATTTACCAGATCCTGGAGCGATGTGTTCTGCTTTAATCGCAACAGCAAAGGCAATCCCAGTACCTAATGTTAAAAACAAACACGCTAACATGGCACGAACCGCGTAACGTAAGTAACTGTGCTCGATCAAGTCCATTTTTTTCTCGATCGACAAATCAATTTTCTCAAACAATGGCGAGATTGGATTCATGAGTTTTCCACCTTTATCTTTATACTTTTTGTCTTTCCTTACATTCCTATTCTAATAACCTTTCTCTGATTTGTAAAGTAATTTGTGAAAAAAAACACGAATGATTTTATAATGAATCTTTTCTGTAAGGAAATAGTAATTGACAATATACGCTAAAACACAGTATACTAATCTTTGTGTAAAATAATGCAGCAGGAAAATAATTATCCATCCCTAGTTTGTTGCCCGCAGAGGTTCAATTGTGTAACCGCGGCTGCAAAGGTGAAGATTGAAGAACAAACTACATGGTAATGAAGTTTTCAACGGATTATTTTACTCCAAACAAATAAAATTTATTGGAGGAAACATTTCATGTCACGTTATACAGGCCCATCTTGGAAAATTTCTCGCCGTTTAGGCATCTCATTATCAGGTTCAGGTAAAGAATTAGCTCGCCGTCCTTACGCACCAGGACAACAC
>NZ_CAJYIS010000002.1 GCF_913775425.1 uncultured Enterococcus sp. | reverse complement strand
AATGTATAGAGAAAAAATTGACTTTTTTTTGCCTCTTCGCTATACTTCAAACGTACACTAAAGGACAACAGTCTTGGCATTTACGTTTACCAGAGAGTTTTCACATCGCTGCAAGGAAAACATTCGTATTCTCGTACTGGCTCCCTTTAGACAATCGGTTGAAAAATCGACGTGACTTCGCGTTAAGAAGATCGAAGAGGTAATGATCAACATCATTGCAAACAAGGTGGTACCGCGTGTAGACGTCCTTGTCTGCAAGGGTGTTTTTTTATTTGAAAAAGAAAGTAGGAATTGTAGATGAAACAACTCTCTAGTGCTGAAGTTCGTCAATTATTTTTAGACTTCTTCCAATCAAAAGGTCACACAGTGGAACCAAGTGCCTCACTTGTTCCGGTAAACGATCCAACTTTATTATGGATCAACTCTGGTGTAGCCACGTTAAAAAAATATTTTGATGGCTCTGTTGTACCAGATAATCCTCGTATTACCAATGCACAAAAATCAATTCGTACCAATGATATCGAAAATGTTGGACGTACAGCACGTCACCATACGATGTTTGAAATGCTTGGAAACTTCTCGATTGGCGATTATTTTAAAACAGAAGCGATCCACTGGGCATGGGAATTTCTAACAGATCCTAAATGGTTAGGGTTTGATCCAGAAAAATTATACGTTACCGTATATCCAAAAGACACTGAAGCAAAACGTATTTGGTCTGAAGAGGTTGGCTTAACAGATGCCCATATTATTGAAATTGAAGATAACTTTTGGGATATCGGTGCTGGACCAAGTGGGCCAGATAGCGAAATTTTTTATGATCGTGGCGAAGCGTATAACGATTTAGCAGAAGATGATCCTGAAAACTATCCTGGTGGCGAAAACGAACGCTATTTAGAAATTTGGAATTTAGTCTTCTCAGAATTTAACCATAAACCAGACGACACGTATGAACCATTACCACATAAAAACATTGATACGGGGATGGGTCTAGAACGTGTTGTATCAATCATTCAAGATGCACCAACCAACTTTGAAACAGATTTATTTATGCCGATCATCCATGCGGTAGAAGACTTAGGTAGTACTGTAAAATATGGCGATAGCCCTGTAACGAATGTGTCGTTTAAAGTCATTGCCGATCATATCCGTGCGTTATCGTTTGCAATCGGAGATGGTGCGTTACCTTCAAATGAAGGACGCGGTTATGTATTGCGCCGCTTGTTACGTCGTGCGGTGATGCATGGGAAAAAATTAGGGATCGAACAAGCTTTCTTATATAAATTAGTACCAGTTGTAGGTTCAATCATGGAAAGTTATTATCCTGAAGTATTGGCACAAAAAGAGTTTATTGAAAAAGTCGTTAAAAATGAAGAAGAACGCTTCCATGAAACGATCAATGAAGGTTTAGACATTCTAAATCAAGTAATCGACCAAGTAAAAGCACAAAATGGCACAACACTTGATGGAAAAGATATCTTTAAATTATACGACACATACGGTTTCCCAGTTGAATTAACAGAAGAAGTAGCACAAGAAGCTGGTCTTGAAGTGGATCACGCTGGTTTTGAAGTTGAAATGCAAGCACAACGCGATCGTGCCCGTGCTGGTCGTAGTAAAGAAACCTCAATGGGTGTTCAATCAAACTTATTGACGGACTTAAAAGTTGAGAGTACGTATGTTGGGTACGATGTATTAGAAGCCAAAGGAAAATTAGTGGCACTGATTCAAGAAGAAGCACTAGTGGATACAGTAAACGAAGGTACAGCACAATTGATTTTCGATACGACACCATTTTATGCTGAAATGGGTGGTCAAATTGCCGACAAAGGAACCATCTACAATGAACAAGGTGATATTGTCGCTTATGTGTTGGATGTGAAAAAAGCTCCAAACGGCCAATTCTTACACAAGGTAGAAGTGGTAATGCCTTTAGCCATCGAAGAAAGTTACCTGCTAGAAGTCGATCATGCACGTCATCGTAAGATCACAAAAAACCATACAGCAACCCATTTATTGCATAAAGCCTTAAAAGAAACGTTAGGGGAACATGCCAACCAAGCTGGTTCATTAGTGACACCAGAACATTTACGTTTTGACTTCACACACTTTGGTCAAGTGACACCAGAAGAACTAGTCGCAATGGAGCGCATGGTCAATGAAAAAATCTGGGAAGCACTACCCGTTACAACAGTTGAAACGGATATCGAAACGGCTAAATCAATGGGCGCAATGGCCTTGTTTGGTGAAAAATATGGTCAAAATGTTCGCGTGGTTAACGTAGCGGATTGGTCGATCGAATTATGTGGTGGGAACCACGTTGAGAATACCGAATCGATTGGACTATTTAAAATCGTTTCTGAATCGGGAATTGGTGCTGGCGTTCGTCGAATCGAAGCCGTAACGAGCACCGAAGCTTACGAACAATTCCGTGAAGAAGAAGAACGAGTAAAAGCAGTAGCCGCTCGTTTGAAAACGCCACAGGTTAAAGAAGTCGTAAGCAAAGTGGAACAATTACAAGCGCAATTACGCGAAGTACAAAAAGAAAATGAACAATTAGCAAGTAAATTGGCAAGTCAACAAGCTGGCGATATCTTTAATGAAACTACAGATGTGAAGGGTACATCTGTGATCACAGCAGAAGTTTCAGTAAAAGATATGAATCAATTACGTCAATTAGCCGATCAATGGAAACAAAAATCAGCTTCTGATATCTTAGTCTTAGCCAACGCTACAGACGGTAAGGTCAACTTATTGGTTGCTATGAATAAAGCAGCCAACGACAAAGGCTTAAAAGCTGGCGATTTAATTAAAGCAATCGCACCATTAGTTGGTGGCGGCGGTGGTGGTCGTCCAGATATGGCTCAAGCTGGTGGGAAAAACCCTGCCGGAATCAAAGAGGCTCTAGCGCAAGCAATCGTCTTTATTGAGCAAGCTTAATGGATTTTGTTCTATATCTCTCGTTATCACGAGGATATAGAACTTTTTTATGTTATAATCTGAACAACTTCTATTTTAACCATAGTTAGGGAAAATAGGTTGATTTTGTAGGTATTGGGAGGGAAAATATGAGTATAAAAATGGATATGAGTTTAGTCTATAGTGTAATTATTGCCCTAATTATTTTAAATACGATCGGGGCCTTTATCACGGTTTTTCGAAGACCTCGTTCGATTGCCAGTGTGTTTGCATGGATGATGGCCTTAGTTTTTTTACCTGTGATTGGGTTTATTTTGTATTCATTTTGCGGTCGTGGTATTGATGGTGAAGCCATTTATTTAATGAAAGACAAACATAAAAAACGGATCTATGAGATCGAAGAAGAAATTACGGCACATAATCAACAATTTCCGGTCAAAATCAAAGATGCAGAAGCGCGTCTATTACGGAATTACTTTTATAACGTAGAAGAGTCACCGTTATCGATGGGAAATGATGTGACGTTTTTTACAGACGGGAAAGAAAAGTTCGAGCACTTGTTTGCCGACATACGTGCAGCAAAAGATTCCGTTCATGTTGAATATTACGCATTCTTTAATGACAAAATTGGGAATCGCTTTCTAGAGGTTCTCGTTGAAAAAGCTAAAGAAGGTGTGGAAGTCCGCTTGATATTTGACCCATGGGGCGGGAAAACTTCGATCAAATTTTTCAATCCATTAGTCGAAGCTGGCGGTGAAGTATTGGCGTTTATTACTTCACGAAACTTAATTCGCAAAACGCGACTAAATTACCATTTACATCGCAAAATCGTCGTCATCGATGGCAAGATCGGTTGGACCGGTGGTTTTAATGTCGGTGATCAATATTTAGGCGAAAGTAAAAAATTTGGCTATTGGCGGGATACACATGCGCGTATTCTAGGAACAGGTTCATTTGGTTTACAAGAAGTCTTTTTAAAAGATTGGAATGCTTCAGTGAAACACGAGACCCAAGAAATGGAATACGAAGCACGTTATTTTACATTGCCAAAACCAAAAGAACTAGGCGATGTCACTTTACAAATCGTCAGTGATGGTCCCAATCGCGATGAGCAAGTGTTAAAAGGGGGCTTCATCAAGATGCTACTCGGTGCTGAGAAACGGGTATGGATCCAATCTCCTTATTTGATACCAGATGACCCTATGATCACGGCATTAGTTTTAGCTGTGAAATCAGGAATCGATGTTCGCGTAATGATTCCTTGTATGCCTGATCATCCATTTATCTATCGTGCGACACAGTACTATGCAAATTATTTGCAAAAACGTGGAGTTAAAATCTATATTTACAATAATGGATTTATTCATGCTAAAACAATGATCATGGATGATACGATTTCTAGTTTTGGAACAACCAATCAAGATATTCGTAGCTATGAATTAAATTTTGAGGTAAGTGCATTTGCGTATAACCGTAAAGTTAATGCTGAATTGGCACGTATTTTTGAAGAGGATATGAAACAATCTACGTTACTGACAACAGACATGATCAAAAAACAGTCACGTTGGTTACGTTTCAAGCAAAACTTTTCACGTCTCCTTTCTCCGATTCTATAAAACAGTTAATTTGTCAGGCATTCTAAACGATGAATAAACGGTGTTCTAAATGCAATTCTTTTGAAAAATAAACCGAATCATTACTGAAATAGGTAAACCTATTATTGGAATGATTCGGTTTATTTCTTGTAGTTATCTACTTTTGTCACAGCCCCTTTTTTTATGCTGTTTTAGAACCTTCTGTAATCCTTGGCGAGCCATATGATCTGCACCCTTATTTTTAGCCTCAGGGATCCATTCAATAAAAATCAAGGAAAACATTTGTAATTTTTCGTTAATTTCTTGGAGATATTTTTGATATTCTGGATGGCGAGCGTAGTTTTTTGTCACTGTTTGCGCTAAAATCTTACTATCGGTATAGATCATCACTGTGCGTGAATGAAGTTCATGATCGATTACATACTCTAATGTACTTAGCAAAGCCGCAAATTCTGCTTCATGGTTGGTCAATTCACCGGTTAAGGCAAACGCTTGTTGAATATGGACTCCATCGCCTGACAAAACGAACCCACCTCCGCTTGGGCCAGGATTGCCTTTGGTTGAAGCATCAACATGAATCGTAATCATTGTGTTCCTCCTCGTCGTTTCTTACAATGATTATAGCTAAAAAAAGTGAAAGAGTGAAAGGAATGTATCCATGAAAACCAAATTTCGTTGGCAACCTGAAATTTCTTTTTCATTGATCTACTGGTCAATGACAGCCTTTGTTTTTTTTGCAAGTTGGATTATGGCATTAGAAAATACTCGACCATATCCTACGAGTATCGCCGTAACAATGGTGTCCATCTTCTTTTTTTATTTAGGATATCGTCGCACGTTGACGATTACAAATAACAAAATTACGATTTGTTATGCACGCTTTTGGAAACAGACTACTTTTATGTTAGGAGATATCGAGTCGATCCAAACGAATGGCAGTCATGTCATCATTCAGACAACAACTGCTACTTGGGAAGGGACTTTGTGCAAAAAAGCGCGTCTTCAACTATTAGAATTATTGGCAAAAAAAGAGTGTTGAGACACTCTTTTTTTTGTTTTCGTTAAAATCTGCTTTCTTTTTCAATAAAATTACGATAATCTACTAATGAAAGTACAAAAACGAGATATAATGTTCGTAATTTAGGGGGATTTAGATGAAATCAGATATTGAAATTGCACAAGAAGCTACGCTAATGCCGATTTTAGACATTGCGCAAAAAGTTGGTTTTACCGATGATGAGTTAGAATTGTATGGAAAATATAAAGCCAAGATCTCCTATGAAGCAATCAAAAAAAGAGAACACAAACAAACAGGAAAACTTATCTTAGTCACTTCAATTAATCCTACGCCAGCTGGAGAAGGAAAGTCTACGGTCAGCATTGGCCTTGCAGATGCAATGAACCGGATTGGTTACCAAACAGCACTTGCATTACGTGAACCTTCTTTAGGTCCTGTAATGGGCGTTAAAGGTGGGGCGACAGGTGGCGGACGTGCTCAAGTCGTACCGATGGAAGATATCAATTTACATTTCACAGGTGATATGCATGCGATCACGACAGCAAATAATGCTTTATCTGCTTTATTAGACAACCATATCCAACAAGGCAATGCATTAAACATCGATACTCGTCGGATTACATGGAAACGTGTTGTCGATTTAAATGATCGTGCGTTACGTCATGTAGTAGTTGGTCTGGGAGGTCCAATGCAAGG
The DNA here is from genome assembly GCF_913775425.1 of uncultured Enterococcus sp. Classification (GTDB taxonomy): domain Bacteria; phylum Bacillota; class Bacilli; order Lactobacillales; family Enterococcaceae; genus Enterococcus_G. The sequence continues at coordinate 19,865 of NZ_CAJYIS010000002.1, read as the reverse complement.
TGTTCCTAGAGAAGATGGTTTCGATATTACAGTTGCTAGTGAGATCATGGCAATTTTATGTCTGGCAGACTCATTGCCAAACTTAAAAAAACGTTTAGCAAATATCGTGATCGGATATACACATGATAAAGAACCCGTTACCGTAAGGCAATTGCAAGTTCAAGGAGCTTTAGCTTTATTGTTAAAAGATGCCTTAAAACCGAATTTGGTTCAAACGATTGAAGGAACACCCGCCTTTGTTCATGGCGGCCCTTTTGCCAATATCGCACATGGCTGTAATAGCATCATGGCAACAAAGCTCGCGTTGACCAGTAGCGACTACACGGTGACTGAAGCTGGATTCGGTGCTGATTTGGGTGCTGAAAAATTTTTAGATATCAAGGTACCAAATTTAGCAAAAGCCCCAGATACAATCGTGATCGTTGCAACGATTCGCGCTTTAAAAATGCATGGCGGTGTAGAAAAAGGCGCACTCACTACTGAAAATATTCCTGCTTTAAAACAAGGATTTGCCAATCTAAAACGCCATATTCACAATATGAAACGTTATAATGTGCCAGTGGTCGTTGCTATTAACGAATTTAGTTTGGATACCACGGCAGAATTTGATTGTTTAACTGATCTATGTGAAAAAGAACAAGTCCCTGTAACGCAATGTGCAGTATGGGAAAAAGGTGGAGCCGGTGGCGAGGCTTTAGCACAAACTGTTGTACGCTTAACAAATGAGCAACATACTTTTACACCGCTTTATCAGTCTAGTGATTCACTTGAGCAAAAAGCACAAACGATCGTTCAGAAAATTTACGGAGCACAAACTGTACAATTTAGTGCCAAAGCCCAAAAACAATTACAAGATTTTACGCTATTTGGCTGGGATCATTTGCCTGTATGTATGGCAAAAACGCAATATTCATTTTCAGATGATCCAACGAAACTGGGTGCACCAACAGATTTTACCGTAACCATTCGCGAATTTATTCCAAAATTAGGTGCCGGATTTATCGTGGCATTGACCGGTGATGTGATGACGATGCCAGGATTACCGAAAAAACCTGCTGCATTAAACATGGATGTGACTTCAGATGGACAAGCGCTAGGCCTATTTTAAGTCGTATAACCACTTCAGTAACCGAAGTGGTTTTTTTAGTTACAAAATAAAATTATGGTAAACTAGATATGAGAATGTTATTTGAATGGTGGTTTGTGGTTTTCATTCTACATAAACTAAGCTATACTTATTGAGCAGATAACCAAAAAGGAGGCGGTTCTCTATGGCCGAAGCCGCACAAATATTTTTAAGCAGCTTTAATCGAATCGAAAAATGGCTTCAACAAAAAAATCCGACTGATCAAAATCTAGGATTCAGTCAATTAGTGCGTGTATTAGCAGATAATCCTAAATTGCCGGTCAAACCATATGAGGCAGATCTTTTGCAGATTTCTCAGTTGCGTAATGCGATCGTTCATGATCAAATCGGTGACAATTTTATTATTGCTGAACCGAATGAATGGGTCGTCAAGCGAATCTTATTTATTGAAAAAGAGCTAGCAGAGCCAGAAACTGTATTGCCACGTTTTAAAAAGAACGTCACAGGTTTTGAGATTGATCTTTCGATGAAAGAGTTCTTAAAAATCGTTGCCGAAAAACGTTACTCGCAATTTCCGCTATATGACAAAGGCAAATTTAAAGGTTTAGTGACATTACGTGTGCTTGGGTATTGGTTTGCTACACATTTTGAAGATGTGACACCAGATCTTGAAGGGATTAGTGTAGAAGACTTAGTCGAAGTCGAGGAAAAGAAAAGTAACTATCAATTTGTATCCGGAGATACAAGTATTGATTTTGTCCAACAATTATTTAAAGAAAAGCGAACATTAGAAGCGATTTTAATTACAAATCACGGCGAACCTGACGGTAATTTAGAGGGAATCATTAAGCCGCGTGATGTAGTTGATATCTAATTAGAAAGAGGATACTAGATGATAATATATCTTGTTTTAGCCATTGTGATTATTGGCATTGATCAACTTGTAAAGTACCAAACCGTAGCACATTTAGCACTAGGTGAATCCGTTACAGCGATTCCTCATGTATTATCTTTTACTTATTTACGCAATACGGGTGCTGCTTGGAGCTTATTTGAAGGACAACAAACTTTTTTCACGATAATTACCATCGCTGCAGTCGTTATTGTCAGTTATTTATTGTACCGTAATCGCCACGGTCATTGGTTATTTTTATTAGGACTAGCGATGATCTTAGCTGGAGCAATCGGTAATTTTATCGACCGGATTCGCCTCGGTTTTGTAGTAGATATGTTTCAGTTGGATTTTATTCATTTTCCAATTTTTAACGTTGCCGATATGTCTTTATCTATTGGCGTACTATTGATTTTTATATACACGATCTTTGAAGATCGATTGAAAGGAACACAATATGCAAAATGAAATTGAAGTAATCGTTACGGACCAATCTGGTCGAATCGATAAAGTATTAGCTGCAACATTGCACAACCATAGTCGTTCACAAATCACACAGTGGTTAAAAGATGGATATGTAAAAGTCAACAACGACACCACACGCGCCAACTATAAAGTAAAGTCAGGTGATCGCATTTTGATAACGATCCCTGAACCTAAAGAATTAGAACTTGTAGCACAAGATATTCCACTTGAGATCATCTATGAAGATGAAGATGTGGCTGTGATTAATAAAGTACAAGGAATGGTCGTCCATCCTTCTGCAGGACACCCTGACCAAACACTAGTCAATGCGTTACTTTATCATTTAACATCACTTTCGACGATTAATGATGTCATCCGTCCTGGAATCGTCCACCGCATCGACAAAGATACTTCAGGTTTACTGATGGTCGCAAAAAACGATGACGCGCATGTATCTTTAGCCAAACAATTAAAAGATAAAACTTCTTTACGTAAATACATCGCATTGGTTCACGGCTCGATCAGTCATGATAAAGGACGAATCGATGCGCCGATCGGTCGCTCGAAAGTCGATCGTAAAATGCAAGCTGTGCGTGAAGATGGAAAGTCTGCCGTCACGCATTTTCAAGTCTTGGAACGGTTTAAAGATTTCACTTTAGTCGAATTACAGCTTGAAACAGGACGCACGCATCAGATTCGTGTTCATATGCAGTATATTGGCTATCCATTGGCAGGCGATCCTGTCTACGGACCAAAGAAAACATTAAAAACCAATGGCCAACTATTACATGCTAAATTATTAGGGTTCAAACATCCTAGCACAGAAGAATCCATGATTTTTGAGGCACCTTTACCGGAAGCATTTGAAGAAGTTTTAGAAAAACTTAGAAAAAACAGTTGATTTTTTATTTCACTAAGGGTATAGTAAGTACAAATCAAATAAGAAATTCCTTTAAAGATAGTCCCGTGAGGCTATAAAGGTGTGAGTTAGTGAAGTTGTACATGCGTGTATGAACTGATCTAATTATTTCGGTGTATTGCGATACATCAATCTTCTGTCTACATACTGACATTCACTCCTGCCTTCACGAGGTAGGAGTTTTTTTATGACCAAAAATGAGGAGGAACGGATATGAAAAAAGAAGTCATCGATGCAGTTACTATGAAACGAGCACTAACACGAATCACTTATGAGATTATTGAACGTAACAAAGGAATCGAAGATCTTGTATTAGTTGGAATCAAAACAAGAGGGATCTACATCGCCCAACGGATTGCTGAACGCTTAAAACAATTAGAAGATGTTGAAGTCCCAGTCGGAGAACTAGATATTACCGGTTATCGAGACGACAAAAAAATCGATGCAACAATCGAGTCTACATCTGCTATTCCTTTGTCATTAGAAGGTAAAGAAGTAATTTTACTAGATGACGTTTTATATACAGGACGGACCATTCGTGCAGCATTAGACGCGGTAATGGATTACGGCAGACCCCGACGAATCTCGCTAGCGGTGTTAGTCGATCGTGGCCATCGCGAGTTACCGATTCGCGCAGACTTTGTTGGAAAAAATATTCCAACTTCGAAAACAGAAGAAATTATTGTTGAAATGGAAGAAATTGATGGATACGATCGTATCTTGATTGATCAAACGGAGGAATAAGCAAAATGAACCAAGAGAAGTTTCGTAATCACGATGCCGTATTAGACATCCACGATCGACCAAAACCAGCTCACTGGATCGGGTTGAGTCTACAACATTTATTCACCATGTTCGGTGCTACCGTCTTAGTTCCAATCTTAGTCGGAATCAATCCCAGTATCGCGCTCGTTAGTTCCGGACTAGGGACGATCGTTTACTTGTGTGTGACAAAAGGTAAAATTCCCGCTTATCTAGGAAGTAGCTTCGCCTTTATCGCTGCCATGCAACTTTTGATGAAGACAGATGGATATCCGGCCATTGCACAAGGGGCAATGACAACAGGAGCGGTATATCTCATCGTATCATTTATCATTAAAAAAATCGGGGCAGGTTGGTTGGATAAGATTTTGCCAGCCATTGTCGTAGGACCGGTCATCATGGTAATCGGCTTAGGCCTAGCTGCAAATGCGGCGAATAATGCGATGTATAAAACAGTCGATGCTACTCAAGTCTACGATTTTAAATATGTTTTTGTAGCACTTGCGACATTGGCAATTACGATTTTCTTTAACATGTATCTAAAAGGCTTTATCGGTTTGATTCCGATCTTGCTTGGAATCGTCTGTGGTTACTTATTAGCATTAGCAGTGGGAATCGTAGATGTAGAGCCCATCAAACAAGCCGCATGGTTTGCCTTACCTGATTTTCAAGCGCCCTTTATCCAATATGAACCAAAATTATATCTAGGTGCGATTACGACCATGGCGCCCATCGCTTTTGTGACGATGACTGAGCATATCGGACATTTGATGGTTTTAAATAAACTGACAAAGCGCAACTTTTTTGAAGAACCAGGGTTACATAAGACCCTAATGGGAGATGGATTTGCTCAAATCGTAGCTGGATTTGTAGGAGGACCTCCTGTAACCAGTTATGGAGAAAATATCGGTGTCTTGGCCATTACACGTGTACACAGTGTGTTTGTTATCGGTGGTGCAGCTGTCTTTGCTGTATTGCTCGGATTTGTTGGAAAACTAACTGCATTGATCTTAAGTATCCCAAATCCTGTTATTTCTGGTATTAGCTTCGTCTTATTCGGAGTCATCGCAGCCAGCGGATTAAAAATCTTAATTGAGAACAAAGTCGATTTCGACAAAAAGAAAAATTTATTGATTGCTTCTGTCATTTTAGTCGTAGGTATCGGTGGATTGGTTTTTGAAGTTGGCACCTTTACATTATCGTCAATGGCCTTAGCTACTGTTTTAGGAATTCTTTTAAACTTGATTTTACCTGATCAAGCAAAAAGCGAAGTTTAGGAGGAAGACACGGTGAATACATTATCTGTACCCAATACAAAACATTTTATTTCATTAGATCCATTTTCAAAAGAGGAACTGCTGTATTTGATTCAAACAGGATTGGCCTTCAAAGAAGCTAAAGAATGGCCTCAAGCTTATCAGCAAGCCTTCGTTGCCAATCTCTTTTTTGAAAATAGTACACGAACACATAAAAGTTTTGAAATTGCTGAACGTAAAATGGGAATGAATGTGATTCCTTTTGAAGCAGCAACGAGCTCTGTTCAAAAAGGAGAAACTCTATACGATACTGTATTAACACTCTCTGCTATTGGGGCAGATATCTGTGTCATTCGCCATTATGAAGAAGCGTTCTATACACCAATCCTCAACAGCCCATCAATCCACGCGCACATCATCAACGCTGGAGATGGATCAGGGGAACATCCCAGTCAATCATTACTAGATTTAATGACGATCTATGAAGAATTCGGATACTTTGAATGCTTAAATATCGCGATCGTAGGCGATTTGAGACATTCTCGAGTGGCTAAATCCAACATGAAGATCTTACATCGACTGGGTGCGACCTTGTATTTTTCTGGACCTAGAGAATGGTTTGATGAAGACTTTAGTGCTTATGGACAATACGTGCAAATGGACGAACTCGTTACATTTGTTGATGTCATGATGATGCTTCGAGTGCAACATGAGCGTCATGAACAACAGGAACAATTTTCAAAAGAACATTATCATCAGCAATATGGCTTAACCTTAGCACGAGAACAACAAATGAAAGAGCAAGCAATTATTTTACATCCCGCTCCGGTCAATCGTGACGTTGAATTGGCAAGTGAATTAGTCGAAGCCAAACGTTCAAGAATCGTGACCCAAATGAGCAACGGTGTATTTGCTAGAATGGCGATTTTAGATACAGTTATGCAGTATAAGGAGGAAGTATAGATGGATCAACTGATTATTAATGGATTTATGATTGGACAAAGAGGGACAAAAAATGCGGTAGAAATTTGGATCAAAGATCAACAGATCCACGCTATTGGATCACAATTTGACCGTGCACAATTCGATCAAGTGATCGATGCCAAACAAGGCCTGATCGCTCCAGGATTTATCGATGTCCATGTCCATTTAAGAGAGCCTGGATACACCTATAAAGAAACCATTAAAACCGGAACAAAAGCTGCAGCTAGAGGAGGCTTTACGACGATTTGTGCCATGCCCAATGTCGATCCTGTCCCCGATAGTAAAGATAATTTTCGGAATATTCAAAAAATAATCGCGAAAGATGCTTGCGTTAAAGTCTTACCCTATGCCTCCATTACAAAGGCTTTACGCTCAGAAGAATTGGTCGACATGAAGACTTTAGCACAAGAAGGCGCATTTGCCTTCACCAATGACGGTGTGGGTGTCCAGACTGCTGGTACGATGTATCAAGCGATGAAAGAAGCCAAACAGGCTAATAAAGCGATCGTCGCACATACAGAAGATGAATCGTTATTATTTGGCGGTGTGATGCATGCAGGCAAACGCGCTGTCGAACTAGGACTCCCTGGAATCTTGAGTGTGACAGAATCGTCACAAATCGCACGTGATTTGCTACTTGCAGAAGCAACGGGTGTTCATTACCATGTTTGCCATGTCTCTACAAAAGAGAGCGTTCGGGTGATTCGTGAAGCCAAGCAAGCCGGAATCAATGTATCGTGTGAAGTTTGTCCACATCATTTATTGCTAATCGATGAAGACATTCTTGCTGATCATGGATACTACAAAATGAACCCGCCACTGCGTGCTAGCGAAGACCAACAAGCGTTGATCGACGGCTTATTGGACGGGACGATCGATTGTATCGCAACGGATCATGCTCCTCATGGTCACAATGAAAAATGTCAAAGTTTTTTAAAAGCACCATTTGGAATCGTTGGATCAGAATATGCGTTTAGCTTGATGTATACGTACTTTGTCAAGAAAGGAATCTTCACATTAGAACAAGTTTTAAATTGGATGAGTCGAAAACCAGCCGAGTTGTTTGATATTGCAGGTGGAACATTAGATATCGGAACAAAAGCAGATTTAGTCATTTTAGACTTAGAAACTGAAAGTAAAATCGATACAACAAACTTTTTATCACAAGCAACAAATACACCGTTTGATCAATGGATGGTATTTGGTGAAACCTTATACACATTCGTTGACGGCACGGTAGTTTATCAAAGAGGTGGAGACAAATGAAACGTTGGTTAATTTTAGAAGATGGAACACATTTTGAAGGAGAAGGTTTTGGTGCACCGATCAATGTTGTCGGCGAGATCGTCTTTACAACAAGTATGACAGGGTATCAAGAGACAATCACAGATCAAAGTTTCAACGGTCAGATCATTACATTTACTTATCCTACTGTAGGAAACTACGGGGTCAATCGTGATGATTATGAATCCATTATTCCAACGTGTAAAGGTGTCGTAGTGAAAGAACATGCGCGCGTTCCGAGTAACTGGCGTAGTCAAATGACTTTAGATGAATTTTTAAAACAAAAAAATATCCCCGGGATTTCAGGAATCGATACACGTGCCTTGACGAAAAAAATCCGTGAAGTCGGAACCATGAAAGCGAGTATCGTCGATGTAGGAGATGAATTTTCACATGCCTACGATCAATTAAAAGCAGCCGTTTTACCAACAAATCAAGTACAACAAGTCTCAACAGCTAAAGCCTATCCAAGTCCTGGAACAGGGCATAACGTCGTGATGATCGACTTTGGATTAAAACATAGTATTATGCGTGAATTTTCAAAGCGCTCGTGCAATGTTTCGGTTTTACCTTATAATTCGACAGCTGAAGAGATTCTCTCGCTAGCACCAGATGGCGTGATGTTAACCAATGGACCTGGAGATCCAAAAAGCTTACCAGAAGTTGTGAAGATGATTCAAAACATTCAAGGGAAAGTTCCTATTTTCGGAATTTGTTTAGGTCATCAATTATTTGCCTTAGCTAATGGAGCAGATACGTATAAAATGAAATTTGGTCATCGTGGATTAAATCATCCTGTTCGTGAAATTGCGACAGGACGCATCGATTTTACTTCTCAAAACCACGGATTTGCAGTTTCGGCTGAATCAATCGACCCAGAAAAATTACTGATCACGCATATCGAAGTCAACGATGGAACGATCGAAGGGGTACGCCATCGCGATTATCCAGCTTTCAGTGTGCAATTTCATCCAGATGCAGCACCTGGACCACACGATGCCGTACATTTATTCGACGAATTTATTGAAATGATGGATGCTTGGAAGGAGCAAAACTAATGCCAAAAAGAACAGATATTCAAAAGATTTTAGTGATTGGATCAGGTCCAATCATCATCGGTCAAGCAGCCGAATTCGATTACGCAGGAACACAAGCGTGTCTTGCATTAAAAGAAGAAGGATATGAAGTCATTTTAGTTAACTCAAATCCAGCTACGATCATGACGGATCGTGAAATTGCCGATCGCGTGTATATCGAGCCGATTACCTTTGAATTCGTTTCACGTATTTTACGTAAAGAGCGACCAGATGCGATCTTACCTACTTTAGGTGGTCAGACTGGATTAAATATGGCGATGGAGTTATCCAAATCAGGATTATTAGCTGAGTTAGATATCGAATTACTTGGGACAAAACTTTCAGCCATCGATCAAGCAGAAGATCGTGATCTATTTAAACAACTGATGCAAGAACTTGACCAACCAATTCCTGAGTCTGCTATTATCACAACGGTTCAAGAAGGAATCGATTTTGCAAAAACGATTGGCTATCCAGTTATCGTGCGACCAGCATTTACGCTAGGTGGAACTGGCGGTGGAATGTGTCAAAATGAAGAAGAACTACGTCATATCGCAGAAAATGGTTTAAAACTTTCGCCAGTAACGCAATGTTTGATCGAACGTAGCATCGCAGGCTTTAAAGAAATCGAATATGAAGTGATGCGAGATTCAGCGGATAACGCGATTGTGGTCTGTAATATGGAAAACTTTGATCCAGTTGGGATTCACACTGGAGATTCGATTGTTTTTGCACCAAGCCAAACCCTTTCAGACTATGAATACCAATTATTACGTGATGCATCCCTTACCATCATTCGCGCTTTGAAAATCGAAGGTGGCTGTAACGTGCAATTGGCCATCGATCCAGATAGCTTCCAATACTATATCATCGAAGTAAACCCACGCGTATCACGTTCATCAGCTTTAGCGAGTAAAGCAACAGGATACCCGATTGCGAAATTAGCTGCTAAAATCGCTGTTGGCTTAACGTTAGATGAAATGAAAAACCCGGTTACTGAAACGACCTACGCTGAATTTGAACCTGCTTTAGACTACGTTGTAGCGAAAATTCCACGTTGGCCGTTTGATAAGTTTGAAACAGGGGATCGTATTTTAGGAACACAGATGAAAGCGACCGGAGAAGTGATGGCAATCGGCCGTAACATTGAAGAAGCATTACTAAAAGGGGTGCGTTCTTTAGAAATCGGAATACCGCATATGGAAATTAAAGAGTTGAGTGAAGTGAGCGATGAAGACTTGACTGAAAAAATGATCAAAGCCCAAGATGATCGTTTGTTCTATCTAGCAGAAGCAATTCGCCGAGGCTATACGATCGAAGAGATTGCTGAGATGACAAAAATCAATTTATTCTTCTTAGATAAACTTCGTCATATCATTGAATTAGAGCATGCATTAGCGAGTCAACCATTTGACCAAACTGCACTAAAAACAGCAAAAACGTACGGGATCACTGATATTAAAATCGCTGAATTATGGGAAACGACTCCTCAAAAAGTCCGCGAATTTCGAATAAGCAAAAACATTATACCCGTCTACAAGATGGTCGATACTTGTGCTGGTGAGTTTGCTTCACAAACTCCTTATTTTTATAGTTCCTATGAATTTGAAAATGAGAGCATCCGCTCAGACAAGCCTTCAATTTTAGTATTAGGTTCTGGTCCAATCAGAATCGGGCAAGGGGTCGAATTTGATTACGCGACGGTGCATTCTGTAAAAGCGATCCAAGCAGCAGGTTATGAAGCCATCATTATGAATAGCAATCCAGAAACGGTCTCAACGGACTTTTCGATCTCAGATAAATTATACTTTGAACCCTTAACGATCGAGGATGTGCAAAATGTGATCGATTTAGAACAGCCAATCGGTGTGATTGTTCAATTCGGTGGTCAAACGGCAATCAACCTAGCTGAGCCACTACATCAAGCTGGTGTGAAAATTCTAGGGACAACGATCGAAGACTTAGATCGTGCAGAAAACCGTGATCTTTTTGAACAAGCCTTAAAAGAATTGAAAATTCCGCAACCTTTAGGAGACACAGCGACAAATACGCATGAAGCTCTAGAGATTGCCAAACATATTGGATTTCCAGTGCTTGTTCGTCCAAGTTATGTCCTTGGTGGTCGCGCAATGGAAATTGTGGATAATGAAGAGGATCTATTAAGTTATATGACGCACGCAGTCAAAGCTTCACCAGAGCATCCGGTATTGATCGATCGCTACTTGCTTGGAAAAGAATGTGAAGTCGATGCGATTTGTGACGGAAAAGATGTGTTGATTCCTGGGATTATGGAACATATCGAACGTGCTGGAGTCCATTCTGGAGACTCAATGGCAGTTTATCCTCCACAAAACTTAAGCCAAAAGACGATCGACACGATCGTGGATTACACAAAACGCTTGGCTTTAGGATTAAACTGTGTGGGAATGATGAACGTCCAATTTGTTCTCTTTGAAGATGAAGTCTACGTGATCGAAGTAAATCCAAGAGCCAGTCGAACTGCTCCGTTCTTAAGTAAAGTTACAGGGATTCCAATGGCGCAGATTGCAACGAAAGCAATTTTGGGACAAAGTCTAAAAGATTTAGGCTATCAAGATGGGTTGTATCGCGAATCTTCATTGGTCCATGTCAAAGCACCGGTATTCTCTTTTACAAAACTGAATAAAGTCGATACGTACTTAGGGCCTGAAATGAAATCTACTGGTGAAGTCATGGGATCAGACCAAACACTAGCAAAAGCTTTATATAAAGCTTTTGAAGCTTCTGGACTCCGTATCCCAGAATACGGAACAGCCTTCTTTACCATAGCGGATGAAACCAAAGAAGAAGCCCTAACCTTAGCCAAACGATTCACTGAAGTTGGGTTTAGTTTAACAGCTACAAAAGGAACAGCTGCTTATTTTAAAGAAAATGGCCTTTTAGTTGAATCTGTTGCGAAGTTAGATGAGGAAGAAAATAATATTATCGAACGTTTGCAAAATGGAACGATCCAAATCGCCATCAATACGATGGATAAAAATCGTAACCAACAAACGCAAGATACCTTTAGAATTCGTCGTGAAGCTGTCGAACATGGTGTGCCATTACTGACTTCATTAGATACAGCAGATGCGATCTTAAAAGTCATGGAAGCACGTGCGTTTGCCACAAATGCTATTTAAAAAGGAGATTGTTTGATGAAGCAAGAAATGATGACGATTGTGGATCAAATCCAATTAGCCCCAGATATTTATGAAATGACCTTGAAAGGAGCACTCGTGAATCAAATGAGTGTTCCTGGACAGTTCTTACATATCCGCATTCCTAGTGCGGATCTTTTAATGCGCCGACCAATCAGTATCCATGAAATCGATCAAACAACGAAAACGTGTAAAATGATTTATCGCGTGGAAGGGCAAGGAACGGCTCAATTAGCTAAATTGACCACGGGTACATTAGATGTATTAGGTCCTTTAGGAAATGGATTTTCGATCGATGACTTAAACGCTGGTCAGACTGCCTATATTATTGGTGGAGGAATTGGGATTCCACCCCTTTATGAGTTAAGCAAACAACTAGTAAAAAAAGGCATCACTGTCTACCATCTATTTGGTTTTGCCTCAAAAACTGTTTCTTACCATCTCGATAAGTTTGCGCAATTAGGAAAAACGCGCGTGGCTACAGATGATGGCTCTTTAGGAGAGGCAGGATTGATTTCTGTTTTATTCGATTCACTTCCTACATGCCCGGATGCAGTGTTTAGTTGTGGTAATAATGGTTTGTTAAAAGCTGTCGAACAACAATACGGTACACTTACCGATGTTCAATTGTCACTAGAAGCACGTATGGCGTGTGGTGTGGGCGCGTGTTACGCATGTATTTGTCCAAAGCAAGACAATCCACAAAAAAGTGTCAAGGTATGCGATGAAGGACCGATATTTAAAGCTGGGGTGGTACAATTATGAGCGAACGTTTAGCGGTTTCATTACCAGGATTAGCATTGAAAAATCCGATCATGCCAGCAAGTGGTTGTTTTGGATTTGGAAAAGAATACAATAACTATTATGATATCAGCCAACTTGGAGCCGTAATGGTGAAAGCAACGACACAAGAAGCCCGTTACGGCAATCAAACGCCGCGTGTGGCAGAAACTCCAAGTGGGATGTTAAATGCAATTGGACTGCAAAACCCAGGCTTGCAAGTCGTCACAAAAGAAATTTTGCCCGATTTAGAAACACTTCATCCGACATTGCCAATCATCGCCAATGTCGCTGGATCTAGTCAGGAAGAATACGTGACGGTCTGCGAAAACATTTCACAAGTACGTAATGTAAAAGCTATTGAACTAAACATCTCGTGTCCAAATGTCAAACATGGAGGGATCGCCTTTGGAACAGATGCTACAGTAGCTGCTCAATTGATCGAAGCAGTAAAAAAAGTCTCTAAGGTTCCAGTGTATGCCAAATTATCGCCAAACGTGACAGACATCGTGCCAATCGCTAAAGCCATTGAAGCTGCGGGTGCAGATGGATTTACAATGATCAATACGTTGTTAGGAATGCGGATCGATTTGAAAACCAGACGCCCGATCTTAGCAAATCAAACTGGAGGATTATCTGGTCCAGCAATCAAACCTGTTGCAATTCGACTGATTCATCAAGTAGCAAAAGCGACGACATTACCCATCATTGGGATGGGTGGCGTATACACTGTAGACGATGTTTTAGAAATGTTTATGGCCGGAGCTAGTGCAGTAGCAGTCGGCACTGCAAATTTTACTGATCCGTATATCTGCCCTAAGTTGATCGCAGAATTGCCTAAACGAATGGATGAACTCAATATCTCTTCGTTAAACGAACTAATCTTAGAAGTGAGAGGAACACATTGATGGAAAAACGACCCATTATTGCCTTAGATTTTGCAAACAAGCAAGAAGTTCAAGCATTTTTAGCTCATTTTCCTAAAGAAGAATCTTTATTTTTAAAAGTAGGGATGGAATTATTTTATGCAGAAGGACCACAGATTATTCACTACTTACGTGAACAAGGGTATACGCTCTTTTTAGATGTCAAAGTCCACGATATTCCAAATACAGCATATCATGCTATGAAGCGTTTAGGAGCGCTGGGTGTACAGATGACAAACGTCCATGCACTAGGTGGTGTTGAGATGATGCGAGCGGCTAAAGAAGGCTTGATCGAAGGGGCAGAACAAGCAAATCAAACACGTCCACAATTAATTGCTGTAACGCAACTAACATCAACTTCTCAAGCGATGGTCAGTTATGAACAACAAATTGCAAACTCAGTACATGAGAGCGCATATCATTTAGCAAAGATGACGCAACTTGCTGGATTAGACGGTGTCGTCTGTTCGGCACAAGAAGCCAAAGAGATCCATCGCTTGACTGGACCAGATTTTCAATGCGTCACTCCAGGTATCCGGTTACCAGAAGATGCTGTAGGCGACCAAACACGTGTGATGACCCCATTTTCAGCTTACGAGCATGGTGCAAATTGCATTGTAGTAGGACGTCCGATCACGCAAAAAAACGATCCTTATCTTGCTTATCAACTGATTAAAAAACAATGGAATGGAGCAATCGTATGAAACAAACAATCGAACAAGAAGTTGCAACTGGTTTATTAGCTATTCAAGCCGTTTCGTTAAGTCCAAATGAGCCGTTTACTTGGGCAAGTGGTATTAAAAGCCCGATTTATTGTGACAATCGCTTGACGATGAGTTACCCTGAATTGCGTACGACCATCGCAAAAGGACTGGCAAAAAAAATCAAAACGCAATTTCCAGATGTTGAAATGATTGCCGGTACGGCAACTGCTGGAATCCCTCATGCAGCTTTTATCGCACAAGAATTGAATTTACCGATGAGCTATATTCGTAGTAAGCCTAAAGACCATGGGAAAACAAAACAAGTCGAAGGAAAGTTGGAACCGGGAACAAAAATGGTCATCATCGAAGATTTGATCTCAACTGGTGGTAGTGTTCTAGAAGCCAGAGCAGCTGCCACACGTGAAGGTGCAGATGTATTAGGAATCGCTGCTATTTTTACGTATGAACTAGAACTAGCAAAAGAAAAATTCGCAGCAGAAAATTGTCCCTTGCTTACACTGACCGATTATTCTACTTTGATTAACGTTGCAAAAGAACAAGGACAAATCACACAGTCTGATTACGAATTACTTGAATTTTTTAAACAAAATCCGAAAAACTGGCAACAAGAAAACGTCTAAACCGCGTTTTCTTGTTTTTTTGTTCATTGATTAACAAGCATGAAATTAAAATTATGACAATAGTTATTGTAAACTAATAGTAAGAGTGTAGAGACTCTTATAGATGTTTAGGTTGAAAGAGAGTGAAAAAATTATGACAAATGTAACAACTTGGGATTACGAAATCAAAGGACCCGACACGTGGGCCACATTGTGTGATGAATTTACGCAAGCAGCAGCATTTTCTTACCAATCACCAATCGCGTTATCACATGCGTATGACATGACTAAAAATCATCAGGCAGAAAATATTGAATTCCACTATCAAAACGCTACATTCCACAAAGAAGAGATCAATCATACAATCCATTATGTTCCAAATACTGACGTGAACTATGTCGAGTTTCATAATACGCGATACACCTTAACAGATATTCACTTTCATCGTCCAAGTGAGCATACAATTAATGGCAAACAAGAAGCGATTGAATTTCATTTTGTACACACAAATGCCAAAAACGAGAATCTAGTTGTCGGTGTATTGTGTGATTTCACTAAAGATCCAAATGTTGTCTTTATTCCAAATGAAGAGACATTGGTTTTTGATCCGAAAGTGTTTTTACCGAAAAAGACTTCTAAATTCCATTTTGAAGGTTCATTAACAACACCCCCGACTAAGGGACCTATTCAATGGTTTGTGTTTGATACTGTGCAAACATTATCAGAAGACTTTTTAAAAACTTTACCCGAACATCATTTTACAATTAACAATCGTCCTACACAGGCGATCAATGGTCGTGAGATCTATTACTTTGATTAAAAAAAGACGCCTTTGAAGGCGTCTTTTTTTAAGATATCGGTTTTTGAGCTAGTTTTGCTACAACGGCTTCTTCTGGAGTAACAAAATATGTCGTTTGATTTTCGTAAATCACAAACCCAGGTTTGGCACCATTTGTTTTTTTGATATGCTTTACTTGAACACAATCGATCGGAACTTGTGCAGAATGACGATATTTTGAGAAATAACCTGCAAGTTCAGCAGCTTCTAAAATCGTTTCTTCACTTGGATCATCTGAGCGAATGATGACGTGTGATCCAGGAATATTTTTTGCATGTAGCCAATAATCGGTTTTTTTGGCTGTACGTAAAGTGAGTTGGTCATTTTGTAAATTATTTTTTCCCACTAATAATTCTGTACCGTCACTAGCATAATAACGACTAGGTTGTGATTTTTTCTCTTGTCGTTTGACTTGTTTTGTTGGACGTTTGATATAGCCTTCAGCAATCAATTCTTCTTTGATCAATGGCAGTTCAAATGGTTGTGCTAACTCTAATTGTGACAACACTGACTCCAAGTAAGCAATCTCTTGTTTGGTCTCAGCGATTTGAGCATCGATCAATTTAACGGCATTACGCAATTTTTGATACTTTTGAAAATATTTTTGCGCATTTTGAATCGGAGTCAAAGAAGGGTCCAAAGCAATCGTCGTTGGTTGATCTTCAATATAATAATTTGGCAAGTCGATCGTATCGACTCCGCGTGTAACGTTATGTTGAAAAGTCGTCAACAATTCCCCTTTTTGGCGTAGCTCTTCAGATGAAGCAGAAGCGGCTAGTGTCTCTTCTCGTTTTTTCAGTTTCAACTGATTGCGTTTTAATTCGTTTTCGATTTTTTTAACTAGCTCACTACCTTGTTGTTTTACCCGATCTTTTTCGGCTTTTTCATGATAGAAGGCATCGAGTAATTCGTTGAGCGAAGTAAAAGCTGTCAGTGCATCCGCTTGATTTTCTACCGAAATAAAGCGAAATGGATGAAAGGCTTCTTTTTGGTTTTGTTCAACTAGATAACTCGTTTGAAACGTCGATATCTCGTGGTAAAATTCTTGCCAAACAGCTAAACGTTCTTGAGGGCGTTTATTTAAGCGATAGGCAAGCTCCTCAGCGGTATCGCGTCCAAACCCTTGAAAAAGTGCTTGAATCGATTTAGCAGTGAATTCAGGTTGTTTGGAAAGCAAATGAAACGCCTCTAGTTCACTGATTTGATAAGGATTTTCTTTTTCTTGTTTTGGTGGAGCGATATAGTCTGCACCAGGAATCAACCAGCGATAAGAATTTTGCGAACTCCCGATGTGCTTGATTGCATCTAATATTTTTCCAGTTTCTTGATTTAATAATAAAATCGTAGAATGACGTCCCATCAGTTCAACAACGAGTACGATCGATTGAAGATCACCGAGTTCGTCGCGTTTACTAAATGTAAAATGGACTACACGGTCGTTTTCTAATTGGCTGATTTCGGTTAAAATTGCACCCTCTAGATACTTGCGTAACATCATAATAAAGTTAGGTGGTGTATCCGGATTGGCATAAGTCATCGTTGTTAATTGGATCCGAGCATAACTTGGATGAGCAGAAAGCAAGAGCTTATGATTTTTTCCTTGCGAACGAATAACCAAGACCACCTCATTAGGATAAGGTTGGTGGAGTTTATTGATTCGACCATTTAATAAAATAGGTTTTAGTTCCTCGATCATTAAATGAGTAAAAATGCCGTCAAATGACATTTTACATCCCTCATTTCTTTTTTGTTCTGGTATTATTATAACGGATTTAAAAAAGAATACCAATTTTCTTACTTTCTCCACTTTCGCTAAATAAGATACAAGTTCTTGACGAATCCCTTTTGTTATTGCTACTATAACTAGGAAATGAGCAATAAAGTGGGTGAAAAGATGGACAGAGGCCCTGTCTGGCAAAAAAAATGGACAAATCAGTGGTCAAAATGGCTTGAAATACAACAGATTACACCAAAGAAACTCATTGGCTGTACGTTACTTGTTTTGATCGGTGCAGGTGCACTTACGTTTACGGTGTTGATCAGTCAACCGATCATTCGCGATCAACAAATTCGTACGTTAGTCGAACCAGAGAATACCTCTACCAAAGTGGAGATGATTCCATATGGTACATTAGCTCAATTTATACACGATAAACCGGCTGTTTCCATTCTTTTTGGTGCACCTACAGTCAAAACAACGCAAGAGGCTTTTTTATTGTTAACAAAAAAAGAACATGAAATGAACCGGAAAATCTACTGGTACCCGATCGTATATGATCAAGATCAAATCGCGAAAACTTATGCACTTTCTGCCCAAGAATTGACGTTCGTCTTCTTTCAAAATGGAGTCGAAAAAAAACGCGTCTTGTATACTTCTTTAGCTGATCCAGAAAACGAATTGATTCCAGAAGTCAATCGCTTGCCGATGTGGAACATTACCGATCAAAAAAAACATTGACGAAACAAAAAAAGTGCGCTATATTTTTAACAACTATTACAAGAAGGAGTGGAGACCATGAACGCATACAACCAACAACCTACATGGCAAAACTGGCGTAGATAAGTTGTATTGATGGACTTCATCCATAGATACGACTTTTTAGAGTATAGTCTAAAAGCTGTATCTATGTCGGAATCGTAAATATCTTCCGCGTAGATCGTTCTCTACGCGGTTTTTTTGTGCAACTGCGTCATTAGATGCAGTTGCTTTTTTATTACTAATGAGATCAAAGGAGAGGGAATACAATGAAAAACAAAGGATTGTGGGTATCATATTTTATTTTAGGCATGTGTTTGATCACCTTTTTTGGGTATGGAGTAGGCTCAGCCAATCAAACCAGTACCAAAACCAGTACCAAAACCAGTACTACTGTTAAAAAAGTCGGGGTCTTACAATATGTTAGCCATCCTGCTTTAGACAGCATTTATAAAGGCGTTATTCAAGGATTAAAAGACAATGGCTATGAAGAAGGAAAAAACTTAGAACTATTGTTCCAAAATGGCCAAGCAGATCAAAGTAAATTAGCCACGATGAGTCAGCAGTTGGTCAATAAACAAGCAGATGTTTTAGTAGGGATTGCAACACCAGCAGCACAAGCATTGGCCAATGCCACACAAGATATTCCAATCGTGTTAGGTGCAGTTACGGATCCAGTTGGTGCAAATTTGGTCAAGGATATGGACAAACCAGGTGGAAATATTACCGGTGTATCGGATAAAGCACCGATCAAAGCCCAAATCGAGTTGGCGAAAACGTTATTATCTGAAGCAAAAACAATGGGGATCTTGTATTCTTCAGCAGAAGACAATTCCAAATACCAAGTAGCCGAAGCGAAAAAGGCTGCAGAAGCATTAGGATTCACCGTAAAAACGTATGCTGTTCCATCAACTAATGAAATCAGTCAAACCGTTCAAGTCATGAGCCAAGAAACAGACTTTATTTATATCCCATTAGACAATACGATTGCCAATGCGATGCCAAGTGTTGTGGCCACAGCCGATCAATCCAATACACCGATTATTCCATCTGTCGATACGATGGTCGAACAAGGTGGTCTTGCCACAGTGGGGATCAATCAATTTGATCTAGGCGTACAAACAGGGAAAATGGTTACCGATATTTTAAATGGGGCTTCTCCTGCTACGACACCTGTGTACACCTTTACAAAAGGAGATACGATTTTAAATCTTGAACAAGCGAAAAAATTAGGCATTACCATTCCAGAAGCGATTGAAAAATCAGCAACGATTGTAGGAGGAGAGTAGATGAAGACCACACGAATGATCACAACGATTGCGGCTGTCGTTTTACTCGCAGCAGGCGGCATTGGAGGCTATCTAGTCGGAAAAGCACAAGCGACTGCGTCAACTACAGCGGACAAATCACAAGACAAACATTATGATATCGGTATTTTACAATATATTAGTCATCCCTCATTGGATCAAATCAAAGAAGGAATCGTTGATGAATTAGCCAAAGAAGGCTTTGTCGATGGAAAAAATGCGACGATCCACTTTTTAAATGGTCAAGGCGATCAAAGTAAATTGGCCACTATGAGTCAAACTCTAGTCGATGAAAACAGCGATGTCATTA
>NZ_CAJYIS010000001.1 GCF_913775425.1 uncultured Enterococcus sp. | reverse complement strand
CCCGATACGGTTGTAAATGCTACGATTACAGCATTAAAACATGCTGAAAATCATAAATATTCACAATTTCGTGGCGGTATTTCGTTTAAACAAGCCGCAGCAGATTTTTACAAAAAACAGTACGGGGTGACATTGGATCCGGAAACAGAGATCGCCGTGCTAGCTGGAAGTAAGATTGGATTAGTCGAATTGCCATTAGCGCTATTAAATCCTGGTGATACCTTAGTTTTACCAGATCCGGGCTATCCTGATTACTTATCTGGTGTGACGCTAGCAGACGTAAAACAAGAATTGATTCCACTAAAAGCAGAAAACGGATATTTGCCAGATTATCGTACATGGTCGGCCGAGTTAAGACAAGCGGCTAAATTACTCTACTTAAACTATCCCAACAATCCCACTGGTGCTCAGGCTACTCCAGCATTTTTTGATGAAACTGTGGCTTTTGCAAAAGAACATGATTTGGCCGTGGTACATGATTTTGCCTATGGCGCTTTAGGTGATGGTGTCGATGCACCAGTTAGCTTCATGCAATCAGAAGGCGCAAAAGAAGTTGGTGTTGAACTGTATACTTTTTCAAAAACTTACAATATGGCTGGTTGGCGTATTGGGTTTGCAGTAGGAAATCCCACGATCATTGAAGCGATCAATCGCTTGCAAGATCATTTATTTGTCGGGATCTTTCCGGCTCTTCAAGAAGCTGGAATCGCAGCTTTACAAGACGAAGCGCAGTTAGCTGTAATTGCTAAACAATACGCAACACGCAGAAAAGCATTTATCACAGCAGCCGCTAAAATCAATTGGCAAGCATATCCTTCTGATGGCGCATTTTATTGCTGGATGCCAGTACCAAAAGCGATGACTAGTCAAGAATTTAGTGATCTACTATTAGACAAAGTAGCTGTGGCGACAGCACCGGGGATAGGCTTTGGAATAGAAGGAGAGGGATATGTTCGTATTGGTTTGACTGTTTCAAGCGAACGTTTAGTTGAAGCGGTCGAACGAATCGGAACATTGAATTTATTTTAAACATGAGTTTAGAAAGCCTCTGATAGTTTAGGAGGCTTTTTTGTATCAAAAACCTCACTAGCGGGGACTAGTGAGGTAGGGAGAAAGAAATGAAAAAATTGGTTTGTTTGGGTATGGATAAAGAATACAATGTCTAGCTTAAACGAAGCTTAACTGACAGTATAAATAAAATGTCTGGAGAGATAAGATGAAATGTACTATTCAAAAAGCGATTGAATTAAGAAAGCAAGGAAAATTGCAAGAAGCAATCTCGTTACTATTCACAATTTATGATATTCATTCAAATGATGGTTATTTGAATTATCAAATTGCGTGGAGTTACGATAATTTAGAAGAAGAACGAAAAGCAGTTCTATTTTATGAAAAAGCGATCTCATACGGTTTAGAAGAGAAAGATCTACAAGAAGCCTACTTAGGTTTAGGCAGTACGTATCGGGTAATTGGCGAATATGAAAAATCCTGTGCGGTATATCAAGAGGCGATAGCCCGCTTTCCTGAAAACCGTGCTTTAGAAGTGTTTTATAGTATGACGTTGTTTAATCTAGAAAAGCATGAACAAGCGATGGAAATTTTGTTGCGATTACTTGCGACCACTTCTGATGATCGAGATATTCGAAATTTTGAACGTGCTATTTTATTTTATGCGGATAAGCTAAATCAAACCTTTTCTTAATTTAAACTCCTAACCACCAAAAAACCTCACTAGCGGGGACTAGTGAGGTAGGGAGAAAGAAATGAAAAAAATTGTTTGGGTTTGTTTGGGTATGAATAAAGAATACAACGTCTAGCTTAATTGAAGCTTAAAACCATAAATTAATTGTACGACCAAAATCATTTCCAAAATTTGGCTTTTGCAGCATAGTGAACAGTTCAAGGCCTTCTTTAGAGATCTGCTGTTTTACGGCAAGTAATCTAAGGTTAGCGCATAATTCAGAAAGAACCTTAGTTTCGTCTTGCTTTAATTCTAGCTGATGTAAGGCGTGATCAATTAACTGGTTTTCCTTACTCGAAGTAAAGGTCAAAGATTGTAAATAAGATGCCACAGTTTTTGATGTTTTCATAAAAAATTCCCCCAAGATATTTAATTTAAAATCCATGATGAAACATTTTGTTTTAGTTCTTGTTGAATTTTCAGATCAGATGACCAAATATCTGCAAAACGATCATCATAAATTGTAAGCAGTGTATCTGTTTGGTTATTATAGAAAATAATTGGAATCTCAACAGTTAATTTTCCATATTTTGGAAAATCTTGATAGCAGATACCTTCAATTAATTTAGTTAATCTAAGGTTGTTGATGGAGGTTTCAACGACAAGCACAGTAACAGGCTTGTCGTAATATTCTTGCCATGAATCTGTACAAAAACTATCGATAATAGTAAATGTATAACGACGTAATAATTTTTTTAGAATATTTTTTTTGAAATTATCTGGCAGTATCATGATCAGTTGTAATTTCTGATTTTCTGGAAAAATCGTATCAACTAATTTTTTTGCACGTTCAATACTCGTTGTGATGCGTAGTGTTTCATTGTCTTCATCATCTGAAGATAAGTGAAATGATATAGTTTCACGAAGTGTTACGGTATGATGATGATTTTTATAAATCTTGCGTATTGTCGAGGTCATATTTCCATCCTCCTTTAACATCTAGTATACACCAAAAAACCTCACTAGCGGGGACTAGTGAGGTAGGGAGAAAGAAATGAAAAAATTGTTTGGGTTTGTTTGGGTATGAATAGAGAATACAACGTCTAACTTAAATGAAGCTTAAACGCTAAATTAAAGTCATTTTTTAGTTATTCAGATTAGAGATATACGAATAGATATGAAAAAAATTAAAGGTTAAGTAATATCTAATGAAATATGCAAAAAGACGAGAAGAAGTCATTACTCTCGTCTTTTTGTATATTTTGATTATTGTCGCAAATCATTTTTGTTTAAAAAAAATTGCAAATATTTTTAATAATGTTAAAATGAAATAAATATTATTTATTAGAGGTGTATCATGAAGTGGTTTTTGACATTAAATGAGGAAGATCAAGAATTTGTAAAACAATTTATATTATCTTCTGGATCATTAAAAGAATTAGCAAAAATCTATGGTGTCAGTTATCCGACGATTCGATTACGCTTGAATCAAGTGATACAAATGGTTCGGATGCATGATTCAAATCAACACAATGGATTTGAAAGTAAAATCATGCAACTTGTACTCGATGAAAAAATCTCTTTGGAGACTGCAAAAGAAATTATTAAAGAATATAAGGAGGAAAAAAATGATTGATTTTCAAGGCATTCTAATGGGACTACTAATAGCAGGGGGACTTTATTTTCTAGATAGATATTTACCAAAATGGTTTGGTGCATTACCTGGGATCGCTTTTTTTATATTAATGATGTATATTTTTATCACCAAAAATAATCCATTTTTTTCTACATTGCTGATTTTACTTGTCGGTGAAGCTATAATCAATGGAATTTGGTTAGATGCTTTAGAAAATAAGAAAAAGAAGATGCAAAAGCAGTTAGAAGCAATGAAGGCTAAAGATTTGATGCGAAAAAACTCTTAAATATAGCAAAAGAGACGTGCACTCTACAGCACGTCTCTTTTTTAGATTTTCGCAAGTTTTGCTAAAGTTTCTTCTTGTTCTTTTTGGATTTTAGCGAGAACTTCTGGTTTTTCTAATAGTTCTAGAATCGTGAAAGATAATCCTTTGGCTGCATCGATCAGTCCTTGTTTACCTTCAGGAGAAATCGTCGCATTGGCCATTTCGATCGTATGCGCACCGACTTCTTCGCCAGCGATTTTGATGAATCCTTGAATCGTCGGACATTTATAACTTACAGCACCTACATCGGTCGATCCTGTTGCGATCTCATCGACAGGAGCAATATCAGTCAATCCAATTTCTTGATATTTCTCTGTTAATAATTCCGCTAGACCGTAGTTGATGACTGTATCGTCATAAGGGCATTCATAGACAGAAGTCTTCATCGTGACGTCATTTGCCAGACAAATTCCTTCAACGGCTTTAACTGCGCGATCTTTCAAATAAGTCGCATAGGCCATCGTCGGTGCTCTAAAGTAATACTCTAATGAAGCGTAGCCTGGAATAACATTCGCTGCTTCACCGCCATCTTTAATGATACCGTGGATGTAGCTATTTGGTGCTGCATATTGGCGTAATAGATTGATTTGGACATAACTCATAACCGCAGCATCAAGTGCAGAACGGCCAAGATCTGGATGGCAACCGTGAGCTGTTTGGCCAAAGAATTCAAATTTCAATGGATACAAGGCACTTGAACGACTTCCCACACCGTGATTTGTTGCTGGATGGACCATCAACGCAACATCGACATCATCAAAGACGCCCGCATCAGCCATGCTGACTTTTCCACCAAAGTTTTCTTCTGCAGGTGTTCCGACAACCAATAATTTTCCACCGTAATTGTCGATAACTTTTTTCACGGCCTCACCAGTTGCAATACCGATTGCAGCAATCAAGTTATGCCCGCAGCCATGACCAACTTCAGGTAGCGCGTCATATTCACACATCACAGCGATTGTTGGACCAGGTTTGTTGGTATCGTACGTTGCTAGAAATCCAGTAGGCACGACATAAGCCGATTGTGTTTCAAAACCAGCTTTTGTCAAATAATCAACAAGTAGTGCCATTGTTTCAAATTCTTCGTTTCCGATTTCAGGATTGTCGTACATGGTTTGAACTAGCTCCATATAGGCATCGATATTGGATTCGATCGAGTGGGTTAGGGTTTCTTTGACTGTCATTTAAGTTCCTTCTTTCTCATTTACTATTCAGTAATGGCTTTTTTCGCTTGTTCAGTGGCTTCGTTTTTCCATTTTTCTAAATTGCCGTTCTCTTTATTTTCTTTGATGACTTCATTGATGAGTTTAATAAATGAAGCATTGTTGTCGTTTTTAGGAATCCCGATGACGTTTGTAGCGTATTTATCTTCAGGGTCTAAGTTAAAGCTATCTTTTGGCAAAATCGTCAAATCTGGGAATGAAGCCAGTAATGGTTCCACAGATGAAGTCGAAACAGTTACCGCGTCGATATCACCAGAATTTAAAGCCAATACCGCTGCATCCATCGTACCATATTGTTTGATATTTGCGTCTTTCGTTATTGTACTAGCGAGTTCAAATTGGATCGCACCGGATTGTGCACCAACTTTAAGATCCGCTTTTTTCAATGCTGCTAAATCTTTGTATTTTTCTGCGACTTGTTTTGTTGTCAAGATCCCTTGGTAGCCGTCCGAAACTTCTTGGGCATAGCCATCAGAGAAGTCCATGATTTTTTCTCTTTCTTTTGTACCGACAAATCCAGAAATTCCCATGTCCACACTACCTGTTTGGATATTCGCTAACACGCCGTTAAAGTCAGTTGCTTTGATATCAAGTTTTACACCGATCTTATCGGCGATCGCTTTTGCTAAACTAATGTCACTTCCGACGATTTCTTTTTCACCTTTATCATTTAAAATATAAAATTCTGATGGTGGAAAGTCAGGAGAAGTCCCCACAACTAATTTTCCTGATGCTTTGATTTTATCTAGTGTATTTTGATCACTTGAACTTGCATTAGATGAAGAACATGCTGCAAGTGATAATGTAGCCAATGTAGTGAGGGCGAATGTTAACGCGAATTTGAATGATTTTTTCATAATAAAAGCTCCCTTTTTTAAAATGTAATTTTATCTAGAAATAGTTTTGTCCGTTCTTCTTTTGGGTGATCAAAAATTTCTTCTGG